>DATLHT010000146.1:0-9005 GCA_035539795.1 Burkholderiaceae bacterium | reverse complement strand
GTATTGTGGGCGGGATCGTGACTCAACCCGCACTTATGCAAGTACTCGACAGAATTCTCGCCGTCACCCGCCAGGCTTGGCAACTTCAGCCTTCCGTGGCACACGCGGCCACCGGCGCACAACCGCCGGCAGGTCAGTCCGCACATCCCGGCATACGGACCGCGTCGCGCACGCCAGGCCGCTCCATCTGATCGACCCGGACTTATACTCTCGTCACCCCCGTCTCATTACCAGGCGTCGCCCGCCTTCTGTGCGGCGCCAGCCCTGTATGCGAGGAGAGTGCGATGACCGTCGATTGGTCCGCCGTGTTCGGTTTCAGTGTCTCACCGCTGGAACTCATTGTGCGCGGCACGGTGATGTTCTGGTTCATCTTCTTATTGTTCCGCGTGGTGGTACGCCGCGATATGGGATCGGTCGGCATTGCCGATATCCTGATCATCGTGATCATCGCCGATGCCTCGCAGAACGCACTGGCCGGGGAATACACCTCGGTGCCCGACGGCATGGTGCTGCTGGGCACTTTGATCGGCTGGAACTACCTGCTGAACTGGCTCTGTTTCCACTCGCGCGCACTCGACCGCCTGCTTGAGCCCCCGCCCCTTACCCTCATCCGCCACGGCCGCGTGATTCGTGCCAATCTGCGGCGCGAACTGATCACGGACCGCGAATTGGAAGCCAAGCTGCGCGAGAACGGCGTGGAGTCGATCAGCGAAGTCAAATCGATGACAATGGAAGCCGACGGCCAGATCAGTCTGATCCGCTACGGACAGTAACTGCTTCGCCAGTGATCCGCAGGCTGCCGAACTGCAGGGCGTACTGGCGCGTCAGTTCCGCGCCAAAGAAAAAGATCTGCGCGGAGTAGTAGACCCACAGCATCAGGGCTACCACGGACCCTGCCGCGCCATATGATGAAGCCACGGCGCTGTTTCCGAGATATAGGCCGATGAAGCGCTTGCCGATCTGGAACAGTAGCGTGGTGATCAGGGCGCCGGGCAGGACGTCGCGCCAAGTCACGCGCACGGGCGGTAGCATGCGGAAAATCACCGCAAATAGCAGCGTCACCGTGCCGAACGAGAATAGCGCGGAGAAAAACTCGGCCACCAAGCCAAACGATGATTGGGTCCAAAGTTGACTCCAGTAGTGCTGCAGCAGGACCAATGCAGCATTGACTGCGAGCGACACCAGTAGCAGAAAAGCCAGTACCAGTACCAGGCCGAATGACAGTACCCGCTTGCGCAGATACGCCCAGATACCATTGGTCACCTGTTCGCGCGTTTCCCAGATGGCATCGAGACTGCTCTTCAGTTCGGCAAAAACCGTAGTGGCGCCTATCACCAGCATGCCGATCGCCGCCAGTGTCGCAAATACCCCTCCGCCCGTACGCTGGGTGGCGGCCAACACACCCTGCACGGCAGCAGCACCGGTTTCGCCGATCAGTCCGCTGATTTGCGCAAACAGCTCGCCACGCGCCGCTTCTGCGCCGAAGAACAGTCCCGCGATGGAAATCACCAGCACGAGGATCGGCGCGAGCGAAAACAGCGTGTAGAACGACAGCGCGGCACCGCGGCTCGCGGCCTGATGCTCGCTCCAGCCACGCATCGCGCCCCATATTGTGCTGCGCAGGCGCGGCAGCGTACCGCCATCGGGCACAACGGTGTGCAAAACGGAGGCAAGTCGGTCTCGCAGACCCTGCAGCATGGTTGTGACTCCGATAAGAACAGAGTCACAGTGTACGCAAACTTCACGTCACATAGCGAGCCCGGCGGGGTCTCGCGGCAGCCGCAACGGACGCAGCCGCAAAAAATGTCCGCGCCGTTGTCAGCGTTACGCCGACAGACAGCGGGAAGGCGTCAGTCAAGCGCGGACAGACATGCCGTGACTGTATGGCCATAATCAATTGCACCTGCTGGCAGCAGCGGCATGCCGCATGACCGACGGGTTCCGGTGCGACTGGCTTCGAGCCATGACGTTATGCCCGTCACCGGATATTCCATTGTGCCCATTGCGTCGTACCGCTGCGATTGATGCCGGCCCCTGCACCCATGCACCACCGGCGCAGCGCAACCATTCAGGGAACCGACAATGTCTCTACAGAAAACGTCATGCGATGATCGTATCAATCTGGTGGGCGACGATCCGGTCGCCCGCAGCGGCAGCGTGTGCGACGCCGCGCGCGTCCTCCACGCCGTGGAAACGGCCAGCCGCACCGCGGCGCAGCCCGCCCTGCGGCAGTTCGGCGCGCTGTATGGTTCGTCTGCTGCGATGTGCACACTCTACGAACAGGTCGACAAGGTCGCCGGTACCGACGCGCCCGTACTGATCTGCGGCGAGAGCGGCACCGGCAAGGAATTGCTGGCGCAAACGCTGCATAGCCGTAGTGCCCGCAACGCCGCGCCCTTCATTCCGGTCAACTGCGGCGCAGTATCGGCACAACTGAGCGAATCGGAATTGTTCGGTCACGAAAAGGGCAGCTTCACCGGTGCGCACCAGCGTCACATCGGATACTTCGAACGCGCCTGTGGTGGCACGCTGTTTCTCGATGAGGTCACGGAGATGCCGCCGGAAATGCAGGTGAAGCTGCTACGCGTGCTCGAGACCGGTACCTTCTATCGGGTTGGCGGCACGGAACAGATCAAGGCGGACGTGCGTATCATTGCCGCCACCAATCGTGCACTCGACAACGCCGTGCAGTCTGGCCATTTCCGCGAGGACCTGATGTACCGGCTGGCGGTGGTGCCACTGTGCATGCCGCCGTTGCGCGAGCGCGACGACGACATCGTGCTACTGGCGCAACATTTCCTGACGCAGTTGAACGAGCAGCACAATACGGCGAAAACCTTCCCGCGCATGACGCTCAACGTGCTGCGCGAACAACCGTGGCGTGGCAATGTACGTGAACTGAAGAACGCCATCCTGCGAGCCTATATCCTCAGTGACCAGACGCTGACCATCGAACCGCAGTGCCGTCAACGTGCCAACGATCCAGTGCTCACCACCGAGGGCTGCCTGAAGATTGCAGTGGGTGTCCCGCTGGCTGACGCGCAGCGCGCGCTCATCATGGCCACCCTGGAGCAATGCGAAGGCAACAAACGCGATGCCGCGGAACGGCTCGGCATCAGCCTCAAAACGCTGTATAACCGCCTGGCGCTGTACGACTCCCAGATCATTCCGGCCGCGGCGTGAGTTTTTTGGACGCATCATTTTGGACGCATCACGAAGCGCGGCGCACGCCAGTCCGATACGCGCCCTGCCAAAGCCCCTGTGAGCATGGCAGCGAGATGTATGCCATCCAGACGACGGATACGCACCTGACGATGGCACCCGCAACCCGGGGCGAACCTACCCCGCTGCACATCACATAGCGGCACAAGGCGCAGCCATCATCTGGCTGCGCCTGCCCTGCTTGCTTGGCCCGGCTTATTTGACATTACCTGAATGCGCCTCTGCGCTGGGCTTGGTACCGCCCTTGGGTCCGGTATCGCCAGGCGCTTCCTGGACCGTCTTCGGCAAGTTATGTGTGGATGTTTCCTGGGCTGTACCTGTGGCGCCCTTGCCATAGCGCGCCGCCAGCTGGTCCTGGACGCGTTCGAGTGCCTGTTTTTCGTGCGCCAGCTGCGCCGCCGCAATCTCGGCTTTCTGTGCGGCAGCGGCCTGCTCCTCCGGCGTCGGCGGCGGCAGCTTGGCGTATGCCGGCCAAGCCAACGAGGCCGCCAGCCATAGCGTCAGCGTTGGCAATATGTGCGTCGGACGCGGTGGTGTCATATGCATCTTGGTCATCATCCACTCCATGTGTCGGCTGACGGCGGAAATCCCTCGCAAGGGCTGCTCGCCATGCCGAGCCGTTTGTCATTTTTTCATCCGCGCGGTCAATTCTTACGCGTGGGACGGTGTGTGCCCGGAGCAGTTCGGTCCGCCGGGTCCGCTTCGTGCAGATGCGGGCGGGCCTGGCGCGCCTGGCGCGGCGTTTCCACGCATTCGACACCGGGCGACGCGCGTGCGTCGGTATCGCCGCGCCCCGCGTTCACGTCGCGCGCAGCCTGGCGGATTCGGGTACGCTGGCCGGCTGACTGGCTGTCCGGCGATTCATCGCGCTCATGCGGCAGGCGCAATCGCCGATCGGGATGTCTTGCGTCATGTTCCTGGCTTGTCTTCATCGGTGTCCTCCATTTGGGAGAACCGTTGCAAGGCACATGCCAGAGCGCTCTTTGCGCTGGGGAGAGAGGGCGACCGCCGTTGACTACGCTTCGGATGCGAATCCCGCCCATGAGGCTGCTCCCCCCATGGTTGGCACAGCGTCTGCTTAGGAAGTCATGCACGCCGACGACGGACGTTGCGCCCGGCCGGCGCAGTTGCGGTGACGGATCTCAAGGATCCCGATGCTGCGACTCCGCCGGCGCCCAACCACTCTCAGGAGATAAAACCATGAAACCGATCTACTCCACCGTCGCCATCGCAGTGCTGTGCGCCAGCGCCCTGGCTGCCTGCGACCGCAAGCCAGCGGATGGCGAACGCATGCCCGACAGCACCCCCGCACCGGAGACCACGGCTCCGACTACACCCGCCCCCACGACACCAGCCGCGCCCGCCGCGGGCGGCATGGGAATGGGCACGCCTCCCGCAGATGCCGCGTCCGAGCCAATGCCAAGCGAACCCGCCTCAGCACCCGCAAGCGCGGGCTGATCATCTGCGGCACCGCCAGACTTGCACCGCTCGCGCAGCGGTCTGAATCCCGTGCCTCGTTCGCGCCTCTGATTCATCACGCAGAAATGGGTACGCAGCGTGCGAGGTGGAGGTGCATCAAGATCAGAGCCAGTATTGCGGACGATAGTGGAGAGCCCGCTGCGCCGGTCTATCGAAGAGCGGCGGCCACCACAATGCCGGTGGCCGCCGCATCGGGTTCAATGACCCGGCAGATAGAAGAACTTGAAGAGAAAAACCGCTGCGATTACCCAAACAATGACCTGCACTTCGCGGGCTCGGCCAGTGAGCAACTTGAGTGCTGCATAGGCGATGAACCCAAAGGCAATGCCATTGGCAATCGAATAGGTTAGCGGCATCAGCAGCACCGTCAGCACTGCCGGGACGGACTCGGTGGCATCGTTCCAATCGAGGTCCACCAGTTCACGCAGCATCAGGCACGCGACATACAGCAGGGCGGGTGCGGTGGCATACGCCGGCACAGCGCCTGCCAGCGGCGAGATAAACAGGCACGCCAGGAACAGTACACCAACTGTTACCGCGGTGAGACCCGTCCGTCCACCGGCTTGCACGCCGGATGCACTCTCGATATAGGCGGTCGTACTCGACGTGCCGAGCGCGGCCCCGGCCATGATCGCCCCGCTGTCGGCGAGCAATGCGCGCTTCATGCGGTGCATCTTGCCGGGAGTGAGCAGGCCGGCGCGATTCGCGACGCCCATCAACGTACCCGTTGCATCGAACAGCTCGACCAGGAAGAACACCAGGACCACATTCAGAAAACCAATCGACAATGCACCTTCGAGGTCGAGCTTGAACAAGGTGGGCGCAACCGATGGTGGCGGTGAGACGATGCCATGAAAGGTATTGCCCCCGATCACGAAGCTCAGCACCGTTACCAGCAGGATGCCGATCAGGATCGCCCCTCGTACCTTCAGATAGTCGAGCGCCACAATCGTGAAAAAGCCAATCGTCGCCAGCACTACCGGCGTTTGATGCAGGTCGCCAAGCGTGACAAGTGTGGCAGGACTGTCTGCCACGATTCCCGCACTCTTGAGTGCGATGATGCCAAGGAACAGGCCGATACCACTGGTGATGGCGAGCCGCAGCGAACGTGGAATGCCATTGATGATCAGTTCACGGATGCCCACCAGGCTCACCACCATGAACAGACAGCCGGAAATAAACACGGCGCCAAGCGCCGCAGGCCACGGAATTCCCATGCCAAGTACCACGGTGAACGCAAAGTAGGCATTGAGACCCATGCCCGGTGCCATGGCGATTGGATAGTTCGCGTAGAACCCCATCACAAACGTGCCCAGGGCCGCAGCCACACATGTCGCCACGAACACTGCATCCTTCGGCATGCCAGCCTCGCCAAGAATGGAGGGGTTGACGAAGATGATGTAGGCCATCGTCAGGAAAGTGGTCAACCCGGCCAGCAGCTCGGTACGGATATCCGTATCGTGCGCCTTCAATTGAAACAGTCGTTCCAGTATCTGCATGATGACGCCTTCTCCCTTTACCCCATCGCGAGAATATGCGGCACCCGCCCCCATGGCGGCGCCGGGATGCAAACGGCAATCCGGCCATCTCCATCCTGTGACTGCAAAGCCGCATGCACAAGGGCGCATTGCACGATATGTCACCCGCACCACGCAGCCGGTGCACGCCGCATCATACCGGAGAGCTGGGCGAATGTATGTTATCTAAACATCACTTATCATCGCAGAACTGGGTACGCTTGGTGACCGTAAAGGCCCCTTTACGCAGAAATGGGTACGCATGGCCGACAGCGGGAGTGTTACGGGAACTCACCCTCGCCCCAAACGGATTCCCTCCGCCAGCGGCCCCCGCCGCGCAGAAACGGGTACGCTAGGCCAGACCGCCGATCCACCACGGGCGCAGAAACGGGTACGCCAGAGAATGATTGGTACTTTGCGATCCTCGCAGAAATGGGTACGCGCCTGGTAAGCCAGCGATGCCGCACCATCGACGCCCGACATAGCGTGCAAGGGGATAGCGCAGAAACGGGTACGCTTATAAGAAGAGTGGAACGCCAGGCACATCAGGTGATTGACTGGAAGTAATGACTTGCATCACGTCGCCGAGAAGCGCATTCCATGGCGTACCCATTTCTGCGTCTTTGCGCAACGGAGCGCAGAAATGGGTACGCTGGTCGAATCCGGCTTTACATAAGCCCCGCAGAAACGGGTACGCCCAGCGTTCGGGCACATACTCATAGCCGAGTCCGGAACCCCGGCATCCCCCACTGGCCGTCTCCAGCGCATACGCTTACCCAGGTCATCCGTGCTCTACAAGGGGACAGTCTGGTATCGCCGGTCCGGCGCAGAAATGGGTACGCTTTGCCGCCTCCGAGTCCGTCGAATGCCTGTCAGCCGGTGTCCCAAGGCGGGCATGTGCAGCAATATGCTTCCAGATAGCGCGCAGAAATGGGTACGCACCGGCGACGCGGCAAACTCGGAAACACACGGCCAGACAACGCAGAAACGGGTACGCCTTCAGATACTGGGCACGAACCGGCAAGCGCCGCTGCGATTGTGGACAAGTCTGTGGAAACAGCAGGTTATCCCCGCAGAATCTGGTTCAGCCCGGTCGCAGAATTGGGTTCGCATCTGCGCAGATTCGGGTTCGCAGCAACGCAGAATCAGGTACGGATCACTGCAGAAATGGGTACGCAAAACAGCAATAAGACCTGCAAAATCATGGGCTTGCAGGTCCCGTATACGGTTTACAAGTAGTTAACCAATAAAGGTATGTGTTAACCGGTAGTAAGGGACGACCTAGCGTGGACAACCGTGCCGGTTGCCCACCCCATGCCGCCCCGCAACCATCACGTGAGCTATCCATGAATAAGCAACCCTCAGGAATTGCGAGACTTTGGGCAGATCACCAAAACCTTCAAGCGTACCCAATTCTGCGTGACAAGCCCAGACGCTTCGCGTAAAAAGGCAAGGACTTCCATGACGGACCACCATGGCTACGAAACGATCTTCCACGGCTGATGCACTCGACCCGCAGGCTGTCGAGGCCACGTCGCAGGGTTCACGTATTATCGTGCCCGGCAAGACGCCAGCCGTGCCTTCCGAGAAATTTCAGCGGTTGTTCGATGAAGCCCAGGCCATGGAACGCGAAGACGCGTGGCAAACTGGCGAGGTGGGCTTCCTCAGCCGGGCCAGCGTCCAAGTGACCCTGCCCTATCGGGCGCCCAAAGGAGCGCCACCCGTCTGGACCCGCTCCAGTGGCAACGTGTCGCTGATGATCCAGCCGGGTTACTTCACCCAGCAACGCTCGGAGAAGGCCGCCAATGGCCGTCAGAAACTGATTTCCGAAACCGTATCACTTGGCTATCCGTACGGATCCTACCCACGCTTGATGCTGGCGTGGATCGGCAAGGAGATCATGGCCAAGAAGAAGCGCGGCGAATTTACAGGCACCATCGAGGACCGGCGCATTTCGCTCGGCAATTCGCTGTCCGAGTTCATGTACAACCTTGGCATTCCCATGGCGACCGGAGGCAAGCGCGGCACCATGACACTGGTGCGCCAGCAGATGATCCGGCTGTTCTCGGCAACCATCGCCATTGTGCAGAACAAGTCCGCGCCGAACCACGAGCCATTGTCGCTTGACCGCGTTGGCTATCTGCTTGCTGATCAGCTGTCGACCTGGTGGGACCCGATGCAGCCCGGGCAGAGCGCGATGTTCGAGAGCTTCGTGGTGTTGTCAGAGCCGTTTTTCAACGAGCTGGTAAATCGACCCGTACCGGTGGATATGCGAGCGCTGAAGGCCCTCAAACAGTCACCCTTTGCGCTCGATGTATATTCCTGGCTGACATACCGCTTTTTCACCATTCAGCGCCGCACTGAAATTCCGTGGGAAGCCTTGCAGATGCAGTTCGGTACAGAAACCGAAAGCGAACGGAAATTCCGTGCGCTGTTTCGCAAAGCTCTCAAGGATGTGCTGATCGTGTATCCGGAAGCCAAAGTCGATGCCGATTCCTCCAAGGCGCTGATCCTGCAGCCGTCACGGACCAGTGTACGGAAGCTGACCTGACCTCCCCCCACGGAGGCTGCGGGCGTACGCACGGCCGCCTGATGGCGCTGCCGAGCCTCCCTGCCCCCATGCTTCCGACTGTTCGCGTCGCTCCCTACCGCTCCCCGCGCCTCTGCGTCAGCCCGCCGCGTCTTACGCTCCATCCCCTTGCCATCACCACGTTGGCGCAGTGGTGACGCCTGTCGGATATTGGCGGGCCACCCGCCGGATTGAAGATGGACGCGTCATGCAAACGT
>DATLHT010000145.1:0-2238 GCA_035539795.1 Burkholderiaceae bacterium | reverse complement strand
AACAACGCAGCCGTCGAGAGCATCCGAGACATGACGAGTCCTTTCGTCAGGGGAAGAACATTCAGCCTGCACAGCGGCGCAGGGTACCGCACCGCCCACAACCGCCGCAAGGCAAGAAGTCGAGTGCTAGCGACGCAGTGCTTACAGCGTTTACAGATACTCCAGCACGGCGGTCTTTTCCTTGTCGGTTAGCTCCTCGACAAAGTCGTGCCCGGCGGCCGATTTGCCAAATGCCTTGGTGTCGAAGTACTCGCGTCGCACGCCTTTGCTTTTCGTTGCGGCCTCGGGCAAAGCATCCAAGACTTCGATCTCTGGGCCGACCTTGCGCTGGTCAAAACCGTCCACCGAAGTGCGCCGCCACACCTTGGGCCGCTCATTCGGATGCAGCACATGCCACAAGGTCGGCACGCTGCCATTATGAAAGTACGGCGCGCTCGCCCACACCCCATCCAAGGGCGGCGCGACATAGCCCTCGGGCTTGTCGAGCGTCTTCTGCCGTCCGTAATGGGCGAACCAGCTTTCGCCATAACCTTTGCGTCGCGCGGCCGAGAGCGCGTCGAACCGTACGCGATCGGTGCCGATGGTGTCGATCGCCACCATCTTCTCGGGATAGGTTTCGTTTTCGCCATAGGTGCCGTGGCACGAGGAGCAGACGCGACCAAAGGCCACCGCGCCGCGCTCGGCGAGCGCAGCATCGACCTCGAAGGGATACTTCGGCGCTTCCAGCGACATCAGATAGGCGTACACATCTTCAAAGTCAGGTTCCCACTGGCGAAACTTCTGCGGGCCATTCTCTTTGACCAGCATGAACTGCATCAGCCCGCGCGCCCCTTTTTCGGCAAAGCCATCGATATACAGGTGCGATTTCTTCTTGAAGTGCCACCACGCTGGCGCGTCCATGTCGTGGTGCGTCATGCGCGGATAGGGACGCGACTTGTCGAGGTTGAGATCGGCATCGCGATAGTTCATCAGCGCCACACCGAACATCACGGCGTTGGTCGTGCCATTGGTCGTCCCGAGCGGCATCACCAGCGAGCCCAGATCCATGCGCGTCAGCGGCTTGCGCATCAGCAGCTTGGTTTGGCGCATTTCCTCGGTCAGCGTCTCCAGCGCGTACAAGGCGTTGGGAGCACCGGGCACGGTCTTATCAAGCACTTGCCCGCCATGACAAGCGAAGCAATTCATGGTCCAGATGCCGCGTTCGTCGACCACGTACTGCAGCGGCTTGGTCGGATCGTCCAGCCGAGGCGTCAAGCCATAACGCGCATACGCCATGCGGCGGCGTTCGTCCGGCGAAGCCTGTTCCGCCTGGCTGCGCAGCGGCTCCGGCCAGGCTTTCCAAACCGCATCGAAGGTCTCCTGATCAAAATCAAACGGCAGGTAAGCCTTCTCGGTCAAAAAGCGATAGCCGCGCTCGGCAGCCGTTTCCTGGGCCGCCACGGGCGAGTTCACCATGAGGATCAGTACCAGGAATGCCAGCCTACGCATGCTTAAAACCTCGCGATTCGTGTTTCTGCTTGTATGGTACCGCCTGGAGCCGTCTTGTATTAACCAGACAAGCGAAATTGCGACTTGTGGACCGAAATCCGAGGAAGTATCGTCTTGTGAACCATTTCCCGCTCCAAGGCGGTAGTCATCGCAGTTTCAGTTTCGAGGGAAGAATGTTCCCACTATCGATCGCTGGAAATCCCCCATTATTGGCCTGGCAAGAATTTAACGGCAACGGTGCTACTGATGGCAGCGCCGCAGCCGGTGCCGCCATGCTGATCATTGTCGTGGCCTTGCTTCTGGCCGCTGCAATCGCCATGGCGGTGCTGGTGTACTATGTACTTTATAGCAGCGTCGCGCGCATCCCGCCGCAATTTCGATTGATTGAACCAGGACAAGTGTTCTTGTTGCTGATTCCGATTTTCAACTTTTATTGGCTGTTTGTGGTAAACACCAAGATTCCGCAATCGTTCCGCCAGTACTTTGCTTCGATTGGTCGGCATGACGTAGGCGATTGCGGCGAGCAGTTGGGACTGTGGTCGGCGACTCTGACCATCGTTTCGCTCATTCCCTGTGTGAACTTCATCACTGGCCCCATCGCCTCGATCATGGCGATCGTGGTGTTGATTAAGTTCTGGAGCCTGCGGAACCAGATCCCCGCTTCGAAGTTCGCCTAGACTTCGCAATGCTGCGCGAACACAACACTTCCTCCATGACGAAGCACCACGTACAAGACGCCACCTGTCTCGC
>DATLHT010000144.1:0-4316 GCA_035539795.1 Burkholderiaceae bacterium | reverse complement strand
CGATGCGGACATCAGCGCGCAGACGCGAGAGGTTCTGGGGCATAACGACCGCTTATTGGCCGAGGCAGGCAGTGACTAGCGCCATATCCTGTCGTGCCAGATCTTCCTGCGCGACATTGCCGACATCGGGGCCATGAATGCGGTCTGGGACGAATGGGTGGCGGAAGGTACCGCCCCGCCGCGCGCCACGGTGCAGGCTGCGCTGGCCGACCCGCGCTGGGGCATCGAAGTTGTCCTGACCGCCGCCGTGGTCCAGGAGCGTTGAGCCGAGCAAGGTAGCAGCAGCATGAATACGAGTGAGTCTCCTGGCAATACACAAGGCGACCGGCAGCTGGTCGTGCAGGCGCTCGACTTTGTCCGGACGCGCGGGGAAGGGCATACCGTCTTTACCGGCGAAAGCATGCTCTCGCACGCCGAGGGTACGCTCAAGGTGCTGGAGGGCCTGGATGTCGGTCCCTCGGCTGAGGCTGCGGGTTGCCTGTTCGCCGTTGCCGCGGCCGTGCCGGGCGCCGAAGCCGAGATCGAGACGCAGTTCGGTGATGAAGTGGCGCGGCTGGTGCGCGATATCCGCCAGTTGCTGCGCATCGGCGCAATCGCCACGCATGCCGGCGCGGGCGGATCGTCGAAGAACGAAGCGGAAGCGCGCCAGCACCAGGTGGAATCGCTGCGCAAGATGCTGCTGGCCTTTGCGCAGGATATCCGGGTGGTGCTGGTGCGGCTGGCGTCGCGACTCGCCACACTACGCTGGCTGGCGCAGAACAAGCGCGAGGCGTTGCCGGGCATGGCGCACGAAACGCTCGATGTGTATGCGCCGCTGGCGAATCGCCTGGGCATCTGGCAGATCAAGTGGGAGCTGGAAGATCTGGCGTTCCGGTTCGCCGAACCGGATGTCTACAAGCGCATTGCCCGCCTGCTCGACGAGAAGCGCATCGAGCGTGAAGGCTTCATCGCCCAGGCGATCGGCCGGCTCAACGCCGAGCTGCGCGATGCAGGCGTGCGTGCCGAAGTCACGGGCCGGCCCAAGCATATCTACAGCATCTGGAAAAAGATGCGCGGCAAGGAACTCGATTTTGCCGATCTCTACGATGTGCGCGCTTTCCGAGTGATCGTCGACGATGTGAAGGACTGTTATACGGTGCTGGGTATCGTGCACCATATCTGGCATCCGATTCCCAAGGAATTCGACGACTATATCTCGCGGCCCAAGGCCAACGGTTACCGCTCGCTGCACACTGTAGTGATCGGCGATGACGGGCGTGCGCTGGAAGTGCAGATCCGCACGCGCGAGATGCATCATTTCGCCGAGTATGGCGTGGCGGCGCACTGGCGCTACAAGGAAGCTGGCGCCAAAGGCTACAGCGGCCAGTTCTCGGCCACCGAACAGTACGATGAAAAGATCGCCTGGCTGCGCCAGCTGCTGGCCTGGAAGGACGATGCCGC
This sequence comes from Burkholderiaceae bacterium, assembly GCA_035539795.1. Classification (GTDB taxonomy): domain Bacteria; phylum Pseudomonadota; class Gammaproteobacteria; order Burkholderiales; family Burkholderiaceae; genus Imbroritus. The sequence continues at coordinate 2,876 of DATLHT010000144.1, read as the reverse complement.
GCATCGGGTGTCTGGTGACGAAGCACCGTGGGAGCAACTCAAACAGACCACGCTCGACGACCATATCTACGTGCTGACCCCGCAGGCCCGCGTCATTGCCTTGCCACAGGGCGCGACGCCGGTGGATTTTGCCTACTACCTCCACACCGATCTCGGTCACCGTTGCCGCGGTGCGCGCGTGGACGGCGCCATGGTGCCGCTCAACACGCCACTGAAGAACGGCCAGACAGTGGAGATTGTGGCGGTCAAGCAGGGCGGTCCGTCGCGCGACTGGCTGAATACAGAGCTGGGCTATCTCGCCAGCTCGCGCGGGCGTGCCAAGGTGCGGGCGTGGTTCAACACGCTGGAACTGCAGGAAACCACCGCGCAGGGCCGGGCCATTATCGACAAGACCCTGCAGCGTGAAGGCAAGACCTCGGTCAACCTCGAAGAGCTGGCGGTGCGCCTCGGTTTTCGCGGGCCGGAAGAGCTGTATCTGGCGGTCGCCAAGGACGAACTGAGCCTGCGTCACGTCGAACAGGCGTTGCGCGACAATGGTGCGCCGGCACCGTCCGTGCCGGACGAAGAAGCCTTCACACGCAAGAGCCGCGCCACCAGCGTGGCGCGCGGTGCACGCAGCGGCGTGCTGGTCGTGGGCGTCGATTCGCTGATGACCCAGCTGTCACGCTGCTGCAAGCCGGCGCCGCCGGACGACATTGCCGGATTCGTCACGCGTGGCCGTGGCGTATCGATCCACCGCAAGTCGTGCGCGACCTTCCAGCAGCTCGCCGCCCGCGATCCCGAGCGCGTGATCCAGACCGAATGGGGCAAGCGCAACGAAGCTGTCTATCCTGTGGACATCCTCGTCGAGGCGCTCGATCGCCAGGGCTTGCTGCGCGATGTCTCGGAAGTGCTGTCGCGCGAAAAACTCAATGTGACCGGCGTGAAAACCATGTCCTCGAAGGGCGTGGCGAAGATGCAGTTCGTCGCCGAGATCAGCGAGTCCGAGCAGTTGCAGCGTGCCCTTGCCCACATTCAGGAGGTGTCGGGGGTATTGTCTGCGAAAAGAAAGTAGTGCTATACTCGCGTCTTCGCTAGGCTCGTAGCTCAGCTGGTTAGAGCACCACCTTGACATGGTGGGGGTCGTTGGTTCGAGTCCAATCGAGCCTACCAATATTCCGGTAGGAACATGGCGAGGGCACTGCAGTCAGGTGCCGCACCGTGATGCAAAAAAATCACAAGAACCCCGTTGCTTTCAGGCAGCGGGGTTTTTTGTTTGTCGATGACTCCGGCCCGGTAGCTCGCTGGACTGCGCCGTAGCTCGATGCAGCAGGTTTATCAATAACTTACGCGCGTCCATCATATGCTGGTGCGTTCTGAAACCTGACCCGGTTTGCCCTCGTGCCGCTCCTATGTGGCTCCTGGAATCCGGGTCGTTCCCAGGATTCATCATGGCAAAGATCGGCACCGCAAGGCTACTTGCCTTTGCCGCTAACCGTTGGCACTCAAGCAGAGCCGTGTCACTTCCAACTGCGTGTATGTAATGAAAGCCTCAACATCACGCGCATACCCAGCAAGGTGGTCTTGCTCTTCACCAAGATAACTGGCTCTCGCTCCAGCCAGCACCGCACGATACCGAGGTTCAATCCTCTCCAGCAGCCATGTGGCGGCAAAATCTTTAGAGGTGATTTGGCCTGTGGCTGCCGTGTACCAACTGCGGGCAAGCGCGAGAATGATGTTTCGCTCATCACCGATCCAGTCTGCTGGCCTGTTCCATTGCGAGACAGTATCCGCAAGTGCTTGCACGAGGTCTGCGCGTGGGACTTTATCGAACAAGGCTCTCGCACTTGGTCCGGCGATTGCGATGCTGTTGGCTCGGGCTTTGGTAAGGAGAATGGCCGGATCATGGTCAAGTGCAGGCTCCTCAATAACGCCCGCCAATATGTCGTTGCGCAGCCATTCACCAAATTGGATCTCCCGCCTTGGCGGATAATGCCAAGGCGTGATGTGTTCAAGCGCTAGAACGGTGACTTCGAGTGCGCGCAGAGACATTGACGATCCAGGAGAAGCTGATGCCGTCAGAAGCTCGATCATCAATCCACGTCGAACGTCCTTGCCGGGAGGTTCGGCCACAGTGACAAGCAAGTCGATATCACTGTACGGATGAAGTCCGCCCTCCACCGCAGAACCGAACAAGTGAATGGCAACGACATGATGGCCCAGATGTCGCTCAATGATGCCTTGGGCCTGTGCTACTTGAGATGCAATGAAAGGGGGAACAATATTCGTCATTGGGACAATAGTAGCTAAGAGTTCCTATGAAATGGTAGTCGGTATGGTCTTCGCCCTCGCTGAATAGCATTGCGTCCTGGCGACAAGCTCGCTGTTCCTCGGCAATCCAGCCCCCCACAGTGCGAGGCGGCTTTCTCTCACGACGCTTCTATGTGGCCCCTAGACCGCGAGGCCGCATCTCACCAAAGTGGGCCAAAAAAAGAGCTAACCTGCTGTCCCATATACGGTTTCAAGCCGTGCGTGATTTGCACTAAGGACTTGATGCCGGAACTTTTTTTGTTTGTTGGCGTGTCGCGAGATGGGCCGCAAGCTTGCGGGCAGCCGGCGACAGGCCTTCGAGATCGCGATACCCCAGTACCAATTCACGCTTCGCCCACGGATCCGACAGGCGGACACGCCGCAATGGCAGGCCGCGCGGACTGCGCCGGGCTGCCGTATCGGGCACGATCCCGATGCCGACGCCTTCCGCTGCCATGCGGCAGATGCCCTCGAACGAGGCCATCCGGATGCGCACGTTCAGCGTGCAGCCGAGCGCCCGCGCATGCGCGTCGACGTGCGCCTGCAAGGCGCTGCCCGGTGGCAGGCCGATGAATGCCTCGTGGCGC
>DATLHT010000143.1:0-4721 GCA_035539795.1 Burkholderiaceae bacterium | reverse complement strand
TGGCGCGTGCCACGCACCTTGCACAGGAAGGCTGACACGATGTACCACGTATGCCGAGTGGGGCGTGGGATACCGCGCGAAACGCGTCGTGCCATGAGGTCCGCCAAGTGGCCAGGAGCCGGCTCAGCCAGTATATGGAGCGCGGCATGGTGAAGCCGGTTGCCACGCATGACGCAGCCATGGCCCGCGTCTCTGGCCTGGAGTATCCGTTCATCGCGGCGCCGGTCACCGGACCGGCCTACAGCCCCTATTTCAAATGCCTTGCGAGCGGCGTGGTCTGGCTGCTGGCCTGGTATGGCTGGCGAGCAGCCGCCCATGTGTCGCTGGCCCGTGACCATCTCGGCATGCTGTTGCTGGCAGGCGGGGCGGCCTGCCTGTTGCTGCTGAGCTGGTGGCACTTCCTGACCTCGACAACCATGATCGACGCACAGGGTATCCGCCAGACATGGATTGTCGACCGGTCCGTGAACTGGGAGGCCGTGCGCCATGCCCGTCTGATCGGTCTGCCGTTTCTGGATCGCCTGTTTGCGCCACGGCTGGTCCTGCAAATACGCCAGGGGCATTTCGTGACCTTCCATGGGGGAACGCCGGCGCTGCACGAGGCGTTCGCACGCATTGCCGCAGCACACCACACAGGCCGCACTGGCCACGCTGCCGACACCCGATGACCGATACACTGCCATGACGATTGTCCTGCCACCCACCCTGCGCGTTTTCGAACGGGGCTGGCTGTCCGCCAACAGTTTGCTATGCTGCGATGCCGAAGGCGATGTGGCGCGCGGTGCACCCATCAATCGGCCGCGTGAGGCGGGCTACGATGGCGGCCACCCTGCATTGAGCTATACGCTGATCGACACGGGCTATGTCACCCACGCCGAACAGACCGTGGCGCTGATGCGGCATGCACTGGCAGGCGCTCCGCTCACACGGATCATCAACACGCATCTGCACTCCGACCATTGCGGCGGCAACGCGGCGCTGCATGCCGAGTGGGGCTGCCGGATCACCATCCCGGCCCGGGAAGCTGCTGCGGTTGCCGCATGGGATGAAGACCGGCTGAGTTTTCGTGCGACCGGTCAGGACTGTGCCCGCTTTGTGCACGACGACGTGATCGCGCCCGGCGATACGCTGCAGCTCGGCGGCTACGTCTGGCAGGTGCTCGCGGCTCCGGGCCACGATCCGCATGCACTGCTGCTGTTCGCACCTGAGCTGCGCATCCTCGTGTCCGGCGACGCCTTGTGGCAAAACGGGTTCGGCGTGCTGTTCCCGGAACTCGATGGCGGTGGCGGCTTTGCCGAGCAACGCGCGGTGCTCGACCTGATTGCCAGTCTCGATGCCGCAGTGGTGATCCCCGGTCATGGTCCGGTTTTCGATGATGTCGGTGCGGCATTGGAACGCGCCCGCAGCCGTCTCGCCTATCTGGAAGCCGAGCCGCGCCGCAATGCGCTGCAGGCGTTGCGTGTGCTGATCAAGTTCCGCCTGCTGCAGCGCCAGCACATGCCCGAGACCGAACTGCTGAGATGGATGGATGGCGCCAGCTACCTGCACCGTATCCGTGCACGATTCTTCGGTGACGCGCCGATGGCCGTACTGATGGCGGAAGGCATTGCCGGCCTGGTGAAAGCCGGTGCGGCACGCCATGTGGATGGCGTGCTGTACGACCACGGTTGAGAAGAACACATCTTCTCCCGACTCTCTTTGCTGCGTCTCTCCGGCTTTTCTGTTCTTCCGCCTTCGCTCCCCCATGTTGCAAGTTACGCTTCAACGCACGCTTTGTTGTACGTGTCGACATAGGCTTCGACACCTCATCGATAGCCGCATGCTCGCCACCGGATCGCACAAAAATTAGAGTACGCCCTCCAAAAATCATCTCGAAGTGTGGCGTTTACGCCAATAAAAAACCGCCCCAAGGGGCGGTCTGTGTCGCCGTTCTCCGGCACCAACCGGTCAGCCCTCTCAGCCATGACCGGTGGCGCACAACGAACTCAGCAATCAGTCGGCATACACGCCGGCCTTCTTGATCACCGGTGACCACTTGGCAATTTCCGATGCCAGGTGGGTGCGCAGCGATTCCGGCTTGGCCTTGGCGGGCGGCACGGCCTCGGCACCGAGCTCAGCCATCTGCGCCTTGAATTTCGGATCCTGCACCGCTTTCTGCAAGGCCTCGGACAGCTTGTCGATTACCGCCTTGGGCGTGCCCTTGGGCGCATACATCGCATGCCAGATCTTCACTTCAAGGCCCGGCAGGCCCTGCTCGGCGGCCGTCGGCACATCCTTGAAGGCTTCTACGCGACGCGACTGCATGGCTGCATAGGGCTTGAGCGCGTTGGCACGCAGTTGGCCGGCGATGTTGGTCGTTTGGTCGCACATCAGGTTCACCTGGCCGCCCAGCAGGTCGGTCAGGGCCGGCGCAGTCCCCTTGTACGGCACAGTCACGAGTTCGGTTTCGATCTTGCTCATGAACATCAGGCCGCACAGGTGCGAGGCGGACCCAACGCCAGCATTGGCCAGCGAGAGCTTGGCAGCGTTGGCCTTGATGTACGGCAGCAGTTCCTTGAGCGTGTTCGGCGGCAGCGACTTGTTACCGACCAGCAGCATCGGCACATCGGCGATCTCGCCGATCATTTCGAAGTCCTTGAGCGGATCGAAGCCCAGGTTGCGGTACAGCGTCGGCGCAGTGGACATGCCGATGTGGTGGATCAGAACCGTGTAGCCGTCGTTCTTGGCCTGCGCCACGCGCTTGGCGCCGATCGTGCCGCCGGCGCCGCCGGTATTCTCGATGATGATCTGGCCACCGAGTGCCTTGCTCATTGCCAGAGCGAGCTCACGTGCCACCTTGTCCGTCGGGCCGCCGGCCGCGAACGGAACCACCGCCGAGATCGGACGCGAGCCCGGATATTCCTGGGCGGCGGCACCAAATGCCGAAAGCATCAGGGCCACTGCGGTGAGTTTCGACAGCACTTTCATCCTTGCTCTCCTTGCGTTCATTTGATTCTTCGATCGTCTGCCGCGTCGCACGAGCCCCTCGAATGGGTGGCACTGTTTGCACAGCAAGCTAGCGGGGATGCTATCAACCGACTTGCTTGGATGGCATCGGGATTTACCCCTTTCTACTCATCACGCGCATCAGCCGTTCGCGAATTCGGCGGATTCTACGGAACCTGCGTCAAGAACGCCATCATCTCGGCAAGGACCGCATCCGGAAGTTCTTCGGGCAAATAGTGCCCGCATGGCAGCGCGGCGCCACTGACTGTTGTGGCCACCTCACGCCACAACGCGAGCGGTTCGAAACAGCGGCCCACGACGCCATGCTGGCCCCACAGTACACGCACCGGGCAGGCGATCGTTCGTCCCGCTGCACGGTCGTCGCGATCATGCTGCAGATCGACCGTGGCTGCCGCGCGATAGTCTTCACACATGGCGTGTACTGCGTCGGGCTGGCGCATGGTAGCGGTATACGCTGCCATGGCGTCGGGATGAAAAGGGGCCAGCCCGGCATGGCGCAATCCCATGAGCTTGTTGATGTAGAACTCAGGAGCAGCATTGATCAGCGTCTCAGGAAAGGGGGCTGGCTGGATCAGGAAGAACCAGTGCCAGTAGGCGCTGGCGAATGCCATGTCGGTACGCTCGTACATCGCCAGTGTCGGTGCGATATCGAGCAGCATCATGCGATGCACACACTGCGGATAATCAAGCGCCAGGCGATGCGCCACGCGCGCGCCACGATCGTGGCCGCAGACATCGAAGCTCGGATAACCGAGCGCGGCCATGACCTCGACCTGGTCTTGCGCCATGGTGCGCTTGCTGTAGAGCAGATGTGCCGGATCGCCGGCCGGCTTGGACGAGGCGCCGTAGCCGCGCAGGTCGGTGGCGACCACGGTGAAGCGGTCCGCCAGGGCTGGCGCGACGTCATGCCACACCACGTGGCTCTGCGGATGTCCATGCAACAGCAGCAGAGGCGGACCCGACCCGCCCTGCACGCCGGCAATCTCGATCCCATTCACAGTCTGCCGGAATGGCGTGAACCCCGGAAAGAATGCCGCATCCGTCATGTCTGCTCCCTGGCGCCGCCATCGTGACCGCATCACGATTTCATGGCGTCCTTGCAGGGTCATTACAGCACGAAACCCGCGTGACAGGCGACAAGTCGATGGCGTTCGCGCTATGCTTGATCCATGCCTGCTCCTGCCGAACCCGATCACGCCACGCTCGCCCCGGCCTACCCGCGGCGCCTGCTCGCGCGCTCGCGCGGGGCACGCATCGCGTGGATGGTGCTGGGCTGGCTGGCTCTGCTGGCCGGCGCCATCGGCGTCTTCCTGCCGGTGCTACCGACCACACCGTTCGTCCTGCTCGCCGCCGCCTGCTTCGCGCGCGGCTCGCCGCGCTTCTATTTCTGGCTGAGTTCGCACCGCGTATTCGGCCCGCTGCTGCGCGACTGGCAGACACATCGCAGTATTCCCCGTCGCGCCAAGCAGCTGGCCATCGGCATGATGTGGACGTCGATGGCGATCTCCGGCTGGCTGTTCCGCGAGCGCATCGGCATTGTGCTCACCCTGCTGGCGACCGCGCTGATCCTGACGGTCATGCTGGCACGCATCCCGACGCGACGCTGAGGCTGAATTACCGGGCCCGCTACATCGTGCGCCGGTACTGTCCGCCGACTTCAAACAGCGCATGCGTGATCTGCCCGAGCGAGCACACCTGCACCGCCTCCATCAGCA
>DATLHT010000142.1:0-2289 GCA_035539795.1 Burkholderiaceae bacterium | reverse complement strand
GAAAATGCCGCCGCTTCGTGATGGAACAAAAACGCGATGGTCAAACTGCCGCGTAGAAGCAAAACAATATGGAGAGATGGCCGAGCGGTTTAAGGCAGCAGTCTTGAAAACTGCCGTAGGTGTAAGCCTACCGTGGGTTCGAATCCCACTCTCTCCGCCACATACGCAAAGGCCCCCGAAAGGGGGCTTTTGCGTATGTGGCGGAGAAAGTGGATTTGACGAGAACCCGGTTCGACAATCCGCGCAGCGGATTGCACGGCGAAGCCGCCCGCAGGGCGAGGCACAACGTGCCGAGTGAATCCCACGGTCCCCACCGTGATTGCACGAGCTCCCCTCTGGGGGCTTTTTGCGTATGTGGCGGAGAGAGTGGATTTGACGAGAACCCGGTTCGACAAGTGCCGAGTGAATCCCACTCTGAAATTAATCCCGCTTCGACCCTCCGCGCAGCGCATTTACACCGCCACTTTGTGACTCAAGTTTCATCGGCGCCATCGAGCCGCTGAATACTGAAGCTCTCCGTTATTCTCGTTCTGCATCGACAATAACGAGGAGTTACATGGCAGCAAAATTTTTCATCACCCGCACCGAACAGCATCACCACTTTGTCCTGAAGGCCGGCAATGGCCAACAGATGCTGGTCAGTCCGCAGTTCACCAAAGCCGACGATTGCCAGCAGGCCATTGAAGCGATCCGGGAAAGTCCGTCATTGCCGGATCGCTTCCAGCTCAGCTCGGTGGCCAACGGCAAATGCCTGTTCCATGTAGTGGACCGGGATGCACGCATCGTCGGTACCAGCCAGCTGTATTCCAGCGAAGTGACCCGCGCTGCCGGCATCGCCTCGGTGTGTGTCAGCGCCGGCGTCGCCAAGCTGGTGGAGGCTTGAAGCGCGGGGAACCCGCAGAAGCAGGCCTGGCGCCGATGCGACTCGGCGCCAGGCCCTTCGCTCCCTAGCCCATTGGGCTTGCTGTGCGCCGCACCATCTGACGAGACTGCCCGCATTGACGCCGCATGGTGCGCGCGGGAGGTATCGATGGCCCTGATTCTGTTCTATCACCCGCTGGCTTCGTTCTGCCACAAGGTCACGATTGCCCTGTACGAGAACGGCACGGATTTCACGCCCGAAATCATCCGCCACGATCTGCCCAGCGACCGCGCCGCACTGCTGGAAGCCTGGCCGGTCGGCAAGATGCCAGTGTTGCGGGACGAGGAGCGCGCGCTGACGATTCCCGAGTCCAGCCTGATCATCGAATACCTGGACACGCATTACCCCGGTCCGCGCGCCCTGTTGCCGCGTGACGCCGACGCGGCCTTGCAGGCCCGGCTGTGGGATCGCTTCTTTGATCTGTATGTGCAGGTGCCCATGCAGAAGCATGTGGCCGATCGCCTGCGGCCCGACGATCAGCGTGACCCCTACGGCGTGGCCGAGGCGACCGCGACGCTGGATACCGCCTACCGGATGCTGGAAGCCCATCTGGAGGGCCGGCAATGGGCGTTGGGTGATGCCTTTTCGATGGCCGATTGCGCCGCCGCACCCGCGCTGTTCTACGCCGGCGTGATCCACCCGTTTCCGGAGAACGCCACGCGCATTCGCGACTATCTGGGCCGTTTGATGGCGCGCCCGTCGGTGCGTCGCACCTATGAGGAAGCCAAGCCCTTCATCCAGTACTTCCCGTATCGCGCGCAGATGCCGGCGGGCTGGGGCGGCGTGGACTGGCCGACCGACTGATGCCGGCCGGCCCGCGCCGCCGGTCTCAGCGACGCGCGGCTTCCAGGCGGCCTTTCAGGTAGCCAAGCTTTTCTGCGTCGTTGTCGCCACTGGCGATGTCGAGATCGCCCTGCGTAATCTTGTCCACATAGGTATCGCAGACATGGATGCGGCGGGCGATGTCCGGCTCCGCGTCGAGCATGTCGGGGAAAGTGCGGGCCACTTCATTGGCGGCATCGTCGAGCGCCTGGTCGACTTCGGCGCGGGTCATGCCTTCGCGCAGCCCGACTACCATGGCCTCGTTGTGCAGCATGGGCGAAAGATCGACGAACGCCATGTTGCGGGATTTCCAGATGTTCAGCGCGTCGAGGGAGCGCGAGGAAAAGCCCGGGTCCTGCTTCATGCAGTACTCGAAAATCGTCGTCACCGTGGCGGTGGTCATATTGATCTCGTTCAACGAGATCAGCATGAGCTTTTCCTGCGCATCGAATTCGCCGTCCTCGGCGCGGACGACGCCGGTCGCGGACAGCAGCAACCCGCACAGGCAGGCGAACATGGTTTTCATCGATTCCCCTGAAAGGCGC
>DATLHT010000141.1:0-4209 GCA_035539795.1 Burkholderiaceae bacterium | reverse complement strand
GCCCACGTCGATGGCACGCACGACCGGCGTGGCCGCGCTTTGCTTGGAAGTCACTTCGCGCAGCTTGGAGGTATTGGGCGTGGGCATCGTGGTCCTCTCGTGGGTGAAGGTCGATAGGCCCACGTCGCCACCGGCGCCGTGCGGAACCTGCCGAGTCGTTGCCTGCGCCTGCACCGGCCTCCGGACTGCGCAAGAGGTTTTGTTTATAGCCGTTCGCCCTGTCGCCGGCAGTGAATTCAACACCTGCGGCAAGGGCATCCGCGGCGCGTCACCCACGGCGTGGGGAACTCTGATCTCGTCAGCTGGCCCGCTGGACGAGTTGCGGCACGGCCGACACCAGCAGCGCCACGCCCGATGCGGTGAGCAGACCGAGCACCACCTGGCGGAACGTGGTGTCGCTGATGCCGCGGTACACCCGTGCGCCGAGCACGGCGGGCAGCAGCATGGCGGGGGCGACGATGGCGAACAGCGGCAGCATGTCGCGCGTGATCAGGCCGGCGGCCAGATAGATTGCCATCGTCACTGCCAGCATCGACAGATTGAAATTCTGGATCACCGTGCGCTGCGTATCCTTGTCGAAGCCGCGCAGCGTGCACCATAGCGTCGGCAGCGACCCGGCGAAGCCACCCAGTCCGCTCATCACGCCGCCGGCCATGCCCGCCAGCCCGTCGGCGAAGCGTCCGCCGAACGTGAGCGGCCGCCGCGGGCGCCCCGCCATGATCAGCATCGCCGGACACCACAGCACCAGCAGCGTGCCGAGAATCACCTTGAACCAGTCCATGTCCAGGCGCGGCAGCAACAGCACGCCCAGCGGAATGCCCGCCAGCCCGCCCAGCACGAAGGGTAGCAGGCAGCGCCAGTCGAAACCGCGCCGCACCGTGACCGCCGCCACGATCTGCCCGAGCAGTGAACCGAACACCACCAGCGCCGCTGCAAGACGCGGCTCCAGCGTCCACGCCCACAGCGACATCGCCGTCAGGCCAAAAGCAAAACCGGACAAGCCCTGAACAAAGCCGGCCAGCATCGCGCCGAGCGCGACGACGAGGTAGATGGAATCCATGGAGAGCATTTGAGATAGGCCTGCCGGCTTGCAGGCCCCACGCGATATTGTCCCCGAAAATGCGTGAATACGGGAGCGATGGCCTGCGGCGCATTCGAGCCTCACTCGTCGGATGGGCGTCTGCCGATGCCCGATCGGTCAGGAGTCTGTAATTGTTTGAGTGGAAGACGGTATCGCCAAAACTACGCTATGCCCATTCCTATCGCTGCTTGTCTGCAAGGAAGGCGTCATGCCCGACTCTGAGGATCAGCATTCTTCAATGCACCTCAGTGCTGCCGAGCGGTTCTCCCGTCACTGCGGCACTGATTTTTCAACCGACGATTGACGAATTCCGCGATTTTCTGGTTGAATAGTGACGCCTCTCAAAGGGAGTAGCTGACACAGACGTCCAGGTACGCTGTGTTGCGGTGCCGTCATTCCGACGTTGGTGGGTTGGCAGCCATCGGCGTCCGGTACCGTGTCCCGGGTACAGACATGTCCCGGGCAGCAAGACTGGCGAGGATCCCCGACAATTTGTTGCCCAGGCGTTGCCGGCTTGGGGTGAGAGGCTCGTCACGATGATTTCCATCGGCACTCCCCTGTTGTGGACGCTGTTCGTAGCGTTTGTCCTGATCGCGCTTGCGATCGATTTTCTGGCCCTCAACCGTCAGGGCTCACATACCGTCAGCATGCGCGAAGCAACCATCTGGTCCCTGATCTGGGTGGCCGTGTCATTCCTGTTTGTCGGCTGGCTGTGGTGGTACCTGGGCGGCGCCGGTCCCGATCCTGCCGCGCGGGCGCTCGCGGATGACAAGGCGCTTGAGTTCATCACCGGATATCTGGTCGAGAAGGCACTCGCGGTCGACAACATCTTTGTCTTCCTGATGATCTTCACCTACTTTGCGGTGCCGTCTGACTTCCAGAAACGCGTCTTGATGATCGGCATCCTGGGTGCGCTGGTCTTGCGTGCAGTCATGATTCTGATTGGTGCGTGGCTGATTGCCCAGTTCCACTGGATCATGTATGCCTTTGGCGCGTTCCTACTGTTTACCGGGGTCAAGATGTGGTGGGCCGCCGGCAAGGAGCCGGACCTTGGCAACAACCCGGCGCTGCGCTGGATCAACCGCCACCTCAAGCTCTCGCCTGACTATGACGGTGAGCGATTCTTCACGGTAGTCGATGGCGTGCGCATGGCCACCCCGCTGTTTGTCGTGATCCTGCTCATCGGTATCGTGGATGTCGTGTTTGCGGTCGACTCGATTCCGGCGATCTTTGCCATCACCACCGATCCCTTCATCGTGCTCACATCGAATGTCTTCGCCATTCTTGGGCTGCGGGCCATGTATTTCCTGCTGGCCGGGATGTATGAGCGCTTCCACCTGCTCTCTTATGGACTCGCCATTGTCCTGGTCTTCATCGGCGCCAAGATGCTTCTGATCGACGTCTACAAGATCCCGGTGACCTGGTCGCTGGGCTTCACGGTATTGACGCTGGCGATCACCATGGTGCTGTCCTTGAGGATTCCGGCGACGCGGGGCCAGGCCGGCACGGCGTTTCCGTTCCGTGCTCGGTCGGAGAGCCAGTCGGCAGATGATTCTTGAGAACACGATCACTAACGCGCGGGGGACCGATACCAAACCGCGCGGCTTGCGTGACGGCAGGTGGGTGGCGGGCACGATGCCCATCGCTCACCTGATGTTCCTGTCAATTACTTCTAGTTGGGTCGGACACAGACAGTCGTATGTGACAAAGCTTGCAGCGGCAGGAGAGATGCAATACTTAGTGAGTAGGTACCAGAATCAGGCGCTGGATGTGCAACAGCGGCGATCAAGCCAACCTGCAGTTCAGTTTCTACAACTCATTCAACGCCTCTGCCGCCCTAAACAACTCCGACAAGGGTGCCCCGAGCGCTTTGGAGACCTTCATCAACGTCACAAAACTCGGCGGCGAGGCGCCCCGCTCCAGGCGGCTGATCACGGTCACATGCACGTCGGTCGTTCCGCCAGTTCTTCCTGTGTCAGGCCGAGCGTCGTGCGCTTCTGGCGGATCACGTCACCGAATGAGACCACCAGCTTCAGCATTTTCTGGGTAACCATCGCGCCCAGTTCGCCTAGGCGCAAACGTCTGTTGCAGAAAGACATGTACGCCAATCCGCCAGTCCATCGGCAAAGCGTCCGCCGAACGTGAACGGTCGCCGCGGGCGCGCTGCCATGCTTGGCATCGCCAGACACCATGGCACCAGCAGCGCGCCGTGAATCACCTTGAACCAGTCCATGTCCAGCTGCGGCAGCAATAGCACGCCCAGCAAAATGCCCGCTAGCCAGCCCTCATGAACGGCCGCAGGCAGCGCTGTCGAAGCTGCGCCGCACCGTCACCGCCGCCATGATCTGCCCGAGCAGCGAACCGAACACCACCAGCGCCGCCGCAAGGCGCGGCTCCAGGGTCCAGGCCCACAGCGACATCGCCGTCAGGCCAAAGGCAAAACCGGACAGACCCTGAACGAAGCCGGCCAGCATCGCGCCGAGCGCGACGGTGAGGTAGATGGGATCCATGGGGGGGCAATAACGACAGGCCTGTTGGGTGGCGGGTGCACCGGTATTGTCCCCGAAAAACCGTGAGTACGAGACGGATTGCCTGCGACGCCTTCAAGCTTCACATGAAAGATACGTGTCTGCCGATGCCTGTCGAGGTGTTGGAGTTTGCAATTGTTTGATTGGAGGTCGGTATAGCCAGAACTACGATATGTCCTTTCCTATTATTGCTTGTCTGTAAGGAAAGCGTCATGGCCGGAGTCTCGGGATCGTCAAGCGGCCCCTCAAAACTGCTGGGGATCGGTGGCATAGCCCCGGAACCAACCGGAGACAAGTGGAAAAAGAATCGCGCAACTCCAGCACGCGACGCGCGCCATGCTCTTCATGGGAAACAGGAGGTCTTTTGTCACGGCAGAAGGCAAGGGCTCGACAGTCCTGTCCGAAATGATCAAGAACAATGTGCTCGCCAACCCCTTTGCGAGCACGATCGATCCCCGTGCGGAGAAACGCTGCATCAGCGTCGTCCAGTCACTGCTGCAGGCCGGAATTGATCTCTTCGAAGAGGGTTACGCCAGAAAACGTCCCATCGACTACCTCCACCGAATGGTAGGGGCGCAACGGTGCGACAGCGTTATTACA
>DATLHT010000140.1:0-2191 GCA_035539795.1 Burkholderiaceae bacterium | reverse complement strand
GTCCTCGCCCATCGACTCGCCGACCGGGAAGCACGGTTGGAGTGCGTTGAGCAGAGAGCGGCGCACCGCCACCGAGTTGGTGCAGAACACCGCGCCGAAGTTTCGTCGGTGCTCGAAGCAATCGTCGATGCATTCGACGTGCGCGTCATCGGCCATCGGTGAAAACGCCATGTCGCTCTGTGACCGTACCCGACGATAACCGGTGGCGAAGGTCGAGATAGCCGGGAATCGGCGTGCCATCCCTGCAATCACATGCAGATAATCGGGGTGGTACCAGTCGTCCGCATCCAGAAAGCAGACCAGTTCGCCCTTAGCGCAAGCAATGCCGCGATTACGCGCGCAGGACACCCCGGCATTCTTCTGCGCTTCGATGCGTATTCGCGGGTCTCGCATCGCGCGCACCAGGTCCGGGCCCTCGTCGCTCGATCCGTCATCGATGACAATGATCTCGACGTCCTCGTGCCGCTGTGCCAGTACAGATGCGATCGCCTCCTCGACGAAAGGCGCCTTGTTGTACAAAGGAACGATGACGGAACAGAGCATGGTCGTATCCTGGTAAGGGCGGTGATAGGGCGTGTCGTCAATTGATTTGAGAGTGCGAAGGTACCGTATGCGTTGCAGGCCTAGGCGCAGCGACGCGTCGTAGCGGTGCTACGGCAAGGAGTTGCAACAACGGCATGCGACGCATACGGCACCTTCCCTCCGGGTTCATTCCAAAACGTGCGCTACCGGCGTTGCATGGCTAGCAAAGGCACCCAGCCGTTGCGTCGCCACCCGCCACCGCCAGCACACGTTTTGGAATGAACGCATCTCTCAAATCAATTGACGACACACCCTAGGCTCACGTCTGCAGCCGCAGGCGGAACTGCCCCAGCACGTGGATCACCTTTTCGCCCAGTAGAAATGGAAATGTCAGCAGGATGGCAAGCAGCAATCCAACTCCCGCTGTCGCGCCGCTCAGCAGTGTGCCGAACGTGTTTGCGCCGGCCATGCCGCCCAGCGACAGGCCGCCGTATGCGCCCAGCGCGACAACGACGCTGAGCAGCGCGCCGCGTGCCGCCGAAGGGGCGAGGTCGCGCATGCCGATACCAAGACGGCGGCAAGCTGCCGTGGTGATGACTGTCGCGCGGAGAAGTTGCATGCAGGCCACCACAGCTGCCGCACTAGCGGCCCCCTTGCCGGCAAATGCATACAGGGCGATGGCTGCAAGCACCAGCACGGGGATCTGCAACAGGCTCTCGTAATGCTTGCGCCCGGTGTTCCATAGCACTGGCGTTGACATCGCGCAGGTGACGTAGGCCGGCATGCCCAGGGCCAGGATGGCCAACACGCTGCCCGACAATTCCCACCCCCTGCCATAGAGCAGTGCAACGAGTTGGCTGGCCAGAAAGGAAAGCAGCACGAACGCAGGCGCAATCAGGACCCAGATCGTCGCCAACAGGGACAGATAGGCGCGCCGGAGACGGGCCGGGTCGTCTTGGATGCGTGCCCCGGCGGCAAAAAAAACCGGCTGCAGAGAACTGACCAGCAAGCCGTTCGGCGCCTCTGCAAGGTTATAGCCGGCCACATAGAGGCCGACTTCGCGCGCGTTGAGGAAGCGTCCGAGAAAAATGCGATCCAGATTGGTCATCAGCCCGTTACACAGATTGGTCAGGAACACGGTAAGACCGTACCGCCACAGGGCAGGCGCACCCGCGTACCACAATAGGGGCTTGAGCGGATACGGCCGCCGCGCCGTCGAGCACACCAGCGCGCACAATGCCTGGCTGAGCCATGCTGCCACCAGCGACCACACGCCATAACCGAGAAATGCCAGGGGCACGCCGATGGCGAGATAACCAAAGGCATAGCTGCCGACCTGGATGATATTGATCCATCGGAAGTCCAGCGCACGACTGAGCAGTGCGGTCGATGGCGCGGTCAATGCCGTGATCACCGAGGCAAGGCTCAGCCAGCGCAGGATGCTTTCCACGCGGGGTTCGTGGAAATAGGCCGCTATCTGCGGCGCAAAGACAAACAGGCTCAACGCGGTGAGCGAGCCGAGAATGAGTTGCCAGGTAAAAGTAAACCGGATGTCGTCTTCCGTGATGTTCTGGTTTTGCATCAGGCTCCAGCAGAAGCCGATGTCGGAGACGAACCTGCTCAGCGTCATGACCAGCATGCCGATGGCAAACAGGCCATAGTTCTCGGG
>DATLHT010000139.1:0-2652 GCA_035539795.1 Burkholderiaceae bacterium | reverse complement strand
GCTGTGAGGACCCCATCCGTCGCGCCCGGCATACAGTCGCCTTCATGCAGATGCACGCCGGCCTGCGCCAGACTGCCGCAGGTGTGGCGGCAGGCCCGTTATTGCTTCAGCACATCTGCACCCTTGGGCACCTGAAAGCGGAACTGATTGGCGGACAAGGAAGGATTTTTCTGGATGTCACTGAATGTCAGCAGCGTGACATTACCGAAGGCGTCGCGCAGCTCCATGCCTTCGAGGCCACCGCTCTTGAAGCCGATAGCGATGCGCTCGAACTGCGTATCCTTGGATTTGGGCGTCAACTCCAGCCACTCGATGCCATCCTTGACTGCCCCTTCCTTCAAGATGAAATTTTTCTCGAGATCGTTGCTGCCGAACAGGATGGCTGCGGGACTGGAACCCAGTGCGTTGTCGAGCTTGCGCTCGGTGACCTGATTGAGATCCTTGTCATAGATGACCAGCGTCTGGCCATCGGCCTGAAGCAATTGTTCGTAAGGCTTGGTGTATTGCCAGGAAAACTTGCCGGGGCGGGCGAACGTGAATGTACCGCTGGACGTGCCAGTCACGCGTACCGCACCGTCCTTCCCGGTCTTGACCTGGCGCTGCACGAACTCGCCCTTGGCGGATTTCACCGTACTGACGAAGGTCTTGAGCTGGTCCAGTGCGGCGGCCTGCACGCCCGCCGCCAGCAGCATGCCACCCAGCAGGGCAGCCATGAGTTTGTATCGCATGCAAAGATCCTTATGAGGCCGGATGCCTGTTCTTCTCAGAGCCTCCGGCTGCCGGGAAATTCCCGGCGGACGCGGTCACAGCGTAACGGGATGTAAGTCACGGATGTCAGTCACGGGATCACTGTTCATCGCCGCGGTTCGGCACCAGGATTTCCCGGTTGCCACTCCCCGACATCGCCGACACCATACCGGCCTTTTCCATGTCTTCCAGCAGCCGCGCCGCGCGGTTGTAGCCGATGCGCAGATGGCGCTGCACCAGCGAGATCGACGCGCGGCGGTTCTTCAGCACCACTTCGACCGCCTGGTCGTACAGCGGGTCGGCCTCGGCCGCACCGCCAAAACCAGCGCCACCGCCCATGCCATCCACACCGATGTCGCCCTCCGCCAGCCCGCCCTCGAGAATGCCCTCGATGTAGTTCGGCTCGCCTTGTTCCTTGAGGTGCTCGACCACGCGATGCACCTCATCATCCGACACGAACGCACCATGCACACGGTTCGGCAGGCCGGTGCCGGGCGGCAGGTACAGCATATCGCCCATGCCGAGCAGCGTTTCCGCGCCCTGCTGGTCGAGGATGGTGCGCGAGTCGATCTTGCTGCTGACCTGGAACGACAGGCGCGTGGGAATATTGGCCTTGATCAGGCCGGTGATCACGTCAACCGACGGGCGCTGCGTGGCCAGCACAAGGTGGATGCCGGCCGCGCGCGCCTTCTGGGCGATCCGCGCGATCAGTTCCTCGACCTTCTTGCCGACCACCATCATCAGGTCCGCCAGCTCGTCGATGACGATCACGATCAAGGGCAGGCGCTCAAGCGGCTCGGGCGCATCGGGCGTCAGGCTGAACGGGTTGGGAATCTTTTCCTCGCGTTCGGCGGCTTCGTCGATCTTCTTGTTGAAACCGGCGACGTTGCGCACGCCCATCTTGCTCATGAGCTTGTAACGGCGCTCCATTTCGCCGACCGCCCAGTTGAGCGCATTGCCCGCGTGGCGCATATCGGTCACAACCGGGCACAGCAGATGCGGAATGCCTTCGTAGACGCTCATTTCGAGCATCTTGGGGTCGATCAGGATCAAGCGCACCTGATCAGCCTTCGCCTTGTACAACAGCGAGATGATCATGGCATTGATGCCGACCGACTTGCCCGAGCCGGTGGTCCCCGCCACCATGCAGTGGGGCATCTTGGCGAGGTCGGCCACCACCGGCTTGCCGGCGATGTCCTTGCCGAGTGCCATGGTGAGCATCGAGGCGCTTTCGTTGTAGACCTGCGAGCCGAGGATCTCTGTCAGGCGCACGGCCTGGCGCTTCGGATTCGGCAATTCGAGGCCCATGCAGTTCTTGCCCGGAATCGTCTCGACCACACGGATCGACACCAGCGACAGCGAGCGCGCCAGATCCTTGGCGAGGTTGACGATCTGGCTGCCTTTCACGCCCGTGGCCGGCTCGATCTCGTAGCGTGTGATCACCGGGCCCGGATAGGCAGCCACGACCGCCACCTCCACGCCGAAGTCCTTGAGTTTCTTTTCGATCAGCCGCGATGTAAATTCGAGCGTCTCGGCGCTGACGGTTTCCTGCGCCGGCGGCACGCCATCGAGCAGCGACAGTGGCGGCAGATCGGAGTCGACGATCTCGGTGAACAGCGGCTGCTGCTTTTCGCGCTCGACGCGCTCGTGCTTGGCAACAGCGGCCGGACGCACGATCTGCACTGGCGGTGCCTCTTCGATACGTACGCGCTGCACTTCAACCGTGCCTTCGCGCTCGACCTTGGCCACTTCGCCAATCCGCTGGTCCTGCTTGCGCTCGCGGCGCAGGCGGAAACCCACGAACAGGCTCTCGACCAGCCCGCCCACGCCTTCGGCCACGGCCAGCCAGGAAAAATGGAAGAACAGCGACAGGCCGATGGCGAACACCAGCAACAGCAGCAAGGT
>DATLHT010000138.1:0-15230 GCA_035539795.1 Burkholderiaceae bacterium | reverse complement strand
GGCGCTTTTTTGTTGCCCGGCATTTTCGCTGGCGCACACCTGCCAACTTAACGGCGGGCGGTACGTGGGGGGCTTCGGCCCCGCCGGCTCCTGAGTCCGGTAGACCAACCCGTACCGTCCGCCACCCTGATTGGTCTCGGGGCGGCGGACTCCATTTAACTCAGGAGTCCCGCACATGCGCAAGCCCACTCAAGCCACCCCCGACAGTTCCACTTCGTATCGCCCAACCGATCCCGGCAACCGACGCGCGCGCGTCGTAGCCGAGATCGTCCTGCGCGTCAGCGAGGACGGCATCACCCTGGCCGGCTCACTGGACATGGGCGGACTGATGGTACGCAGCACACGCGGCTGGCGCCGCATCGAGCACGGCTGGACGCTGACAACCGGTCCCGTATTCTTCCGCGATCACGAAGATCTGCTAGGCCATGAACTGGCCGAGTACTTGGGCAACCTGCCGCTCCCTCTGGCGCTGGCGGATGCGTTGCAGGAGCCGCAGGGAGGCAATGACGAGAGAACGGATGAGGTTTGATTGCCCGAATCTGGAGCTTTGTGCGCTCGGGGGCCGCCCATGTACTGGTGGGTTGCCTACCGCCGCGGGATACATGGGGCTTTTTTCATACACCAGCACGCGCTAAAAAATCAGCGCAAAAGAAGTGCCAGGCTAGACGTTGACCCCAACTGTTGCGCGATGGAGATTCGGTCTGGGGCGAATGGCTAGCTGCGGGGCCGACAGTGTGGCGTCCTGGAAGGAACGTATGTCGCTGTATTCTGAGTGCGGGGAGATGTGAAAGACATCGATGACCTGTCCGAAGCTGGTTGAAGAACGAGAGCGATCGGCCCCTTGGCCAAGGGAATGACAAGAAAAACCATGTCTTTCTCGACAAAGTAGTCGTTAGCATGCTCTTTGCACTGCTTGTCGTACGTAACGAACGTGCCGTCGACTCGGAACGTAATTGAATCGGGCGGCCCATTGTCCTCGTCCGCTGTCTTTTCCCAAGTCCCCAGTAACCATTTGGAGTCGTCCTTGGCGTTAGCGGAGCAAGCCGTACTGGATAGCGCCAGAACAACTGGCAGGAACAAGGTTTGGCCAATGCGAAAGAGTTTGGTCATGGATGGCGACTTTTTGGATGTCTGTTCTAAAAAGAGAGCCGATGAGAGACCTGCATCCGACATCGTCTCAACTGCTATGGACGATGTCCGACACAAGTCATTGAACCAATGACGGGTCGCGCAGGATTCTAATCATCGACCAAAAGATTAAAAGTCTGTTCGATTTAACTGAAATATCAACTACTTAGTTACGCCAATTTTTCCGGAACGAAGCCGTGAAACGCGCTTTGTACCTTAGAAGGCTGGGCTATTTTCCCAATACAGGGGCTTGGGAGGACCTACCTGTTTCCGGTCCATCGGAGATCTAGGGCTGCCCGCCAGCAGAGAATTGCATGCGGCGCGCGGAGTCGGCCATAACATACGTCGCCTTGTTAGCCGGACCCAGTCGCCCTAAGATCGAGTTGTATCAAGGGGGATAGCCCACCATACGGTGCGCTGTGGATAAGTCGTATGACTGGACCCAGGAATCCGGCTATTAGGTAGTTGGACGTCAGACATGGCCAAGTTTGTTATTGAAAGCGTGACAATTGGGGATGCCGAAGTCCGCGAGGAGATCGTGGAAACAACGCCCGAAGAAGACGCGTTCTACGCTGACATTCGCGGCTTGATTGCGAAACTCCAGGACTCAGAAGACACCACCATTCTGGTTCTCCGGGCGCATCTCGTCATTGAGCAACTCGTCATTCGAATCACTGAGTCGCTTGTTAAGAACCCCGAACACCTCAGAAAAGCAAATCGACTCCAATTCTCTACACGCCTGCTTTTCCTGCGCTCACTGGCCAGACCCCTATTGCGCGATGACGACGCATACTGGAAATCCATTGAGCTCCTCAACGGTATACGCAATGATCTTGCGCACAAACTTGATGTTCCAACGCTTGATCGGGACATTGATGCCTTCATCGCCAAAGTGTCACCAATCCTGCAACTCTCAGTGCGCCCGAGTTTTGTCCGCCTCACTCGCATCAACAAACTAAAGAGATGTCTAAAGGGTCTTTGTGAGTTCACATCTGGAATGCTCGCTATTATCTGGCAAGACCGCAGTCACGGCGCCTAACAGTTCAAGCCGAAGCCGCTTGGCGGCTCGACTTAGTTCGAGCGTTGGCACTGCACTGGAGCCCGAATGAGTCGGCAAGCAGTCATCAGTCCGAGTACGCTCGGGGCGATCAGTGTGTACCGAATGGTGATTAGAGATATCTCGGAGGTGTTAGGTGACCCGATCATCGACATGCAAAGACTTTTCTATGCAGTAATGATTCAATCTGGGATCGAGCGATTCCAACTACCAGAAGGACCCTCTGACGATTCGCAAATACCTCCAACTTTGTCAGAGCGCATCAGCCGCGTCAGTTTCGAGGCACTTGTTCCAACATTAAGAGGGCTCCATCGCGTTGTGACGGGAGCCATAAGTTCTGACTCCTGCACCGATTCTCAGCGTCGCGAGGTCCAAGAGCTAGCATTTTTCCTGCAAGACCTGTATGTAGCTGCGTCGTTCCGTAGGCCAATCGTAACGGCACAAAAGGTCCCGGACGTCGGAAAGCTTCAAGAGATTCTCAGGGAGGACATGCTACTGGTCGTTTCGGGCTTGCTTAAGTCACTTGAGCTCATAATCGTCGATACACCGCTGGCAAAAGCGGAGCTCCCAAAAAGCCAGCTGTCCTCATTTCAAGCCGTTCTACGGAGTGACTTGTTCGCTCCTTACGCGGAGAGTCAAGCGTTATTGGAGACCACCAGTTCAGAGACGAATGGGATGTCTCTTATTGGACGACGGGCACGCGAATTGGTAGACGCCTTTCCAGCTCAGCTTGATCTAAAGAAGACTGGAATAAGCGCGCTACACGCACTTCCAGCCGTCATCGAAGCCATGGCCGGGAAAGTTCTGGGCGCAGTTGCCAAGCCCTTCGTCACCGCACTTGAGTCAGCCATTTCTCAGCGCAGCAGACTCTTGGTGTACTCTTTCCATCCGGTTTGGCGCCAGGTCTGGGATTCAAAACTCGACAAAGTCAAATCGCGGCTGGCCAACGGAGGGCAGCGCTAACAGTTCGTTCAAGCTGAAGCCATTGCGCGGCTCGGCTTAATTCAGGCGTCAGGCACCACGCTTAGCACCATGCTCATTCGATTTACCACACTTGGGGGGTCCGGCGGTGGCCTGGTGAGCTTCTTCCATGGATCGCGATGAGGATCCAACCTGCCCCCGATCCAGCGCTCGGCGAAACGCATGGCCTGCTGGTAGCTCGCCGCGCGCACCTCTTTTTCCGAAGGTAATATCGGGCAAAAACTGAGCCCTTTTAAATCAATGACTTGGCTTGATGTTGCCTCCCGTGTTACCTCAGATTACCTCCCGAGGTAACATCGAGAACCCTCATAAACTCAATGAGTTAGGCCTAGTTTCAGGGGGCAAATTACCTATTACCCCGTTCCGATGGGCATCCCAATTTTTCGGCCTACCCGTCGAGGCTGGATCGCGCAAGAACGGCCCTGTACGCGTGCCGCCTTCGCAGGGTTCCGCAGGTTCGTCCGTGCGATCCGAGGGCCGCTCGCGCCTGCTACGGCCCGAAGCGCCGTCCGCAGGGGTGCGGAATATCCAAGCGGTTTAGACCGCAGGCGTGGCGGGCGACGACTGCGCGCGCCGGTGGCAAATGCTCCAATCCCCTCTTCACCTACTGCTAACATCTGCACTTCCGAGGACTTCGAACGGAGTATTCGAAGATGGTGGTAACAATCATCTCGGCTGCCGATGCGGCCAAGCTCATGGCCAAGCCCGAGAGCCATTTCATGGACTTCAAGGCCATCGAGGTAAGTCCCGCCAAGATTACGCGCGCAATTTCAGCATTCGCGAACGCAGACGGGGGAGAGCTACTCGTCGGAGTCGATGACACATCGACAGGTATGCAGTGGCGTGGTTTTGAGGACATCGAAGCAGCCAACGGGTTAATTCAAGCCATTGAGGCGATCCTACCTATAGGGCCGGACTGTCGAATCGAGTTTCTGATTGCCAGCGGATTACGAGGAGTGGTTGTTCACATTGAAGTGGCAAAGACGCGGCAGATCGTCTGCACCGCGAATGGGGAGACGTATGTGCGCAGGGCGGCACAGAATCTGCCTATCCGCACCTCGGACCAGTTCGAAAGACTGAGGTTGAACAAGGGTCTTGCGTCGTTTGAAACAAACTCTGTTGCAGTCCCACTGCAAACGATCACCAACAGTGGCCCAACCATCAGATTCATGTTGGACATAGTTCCTCATCAAGAACCAGAACCTTGGCTTCGAAAGCAAATGCTTATTGTCGGCGATCATCCGACAGTGGCCGGGCTGCTTCTTTTCTCAGAGGAGCCACAAGCAGCTCTTCCAAAACAATGTGGGATCAAGATCTATAGATACAGAACGTCTGATGACGAGGGAACCAGAGAGGCGCTCGAAGGGCAGCCTACGACAGTTGAGGGCTGTGCTTATGATCAAGTATATGAGGCGGTTGCACGCACCAAAGCCATTGTGGAAGGCATCAAACGCATGACCCCCGAGGGCTTAGTTGAGGTTGAATATCCGGAAGAAACACTGCACGAAATCATAACGAATGCAGTACTCCATCGGGATTACAGCATTCCCGATGATATACACATTCGAATTTACGATAACCGAATCGAAGTCCAAAGCCCCGGAACTCTGCCAGGCCATGTCACTCCAGAGAACATACTGAGCGAGCGGTTCGCACGAAATGGCGGCTTGGTTCGAATCATCAACAAATTCCCCAACCCGCCAAACAAGGATGTCGGTGAAGGTCTAAATACTGCGTTTCGAGCGATGAATCGTCTTCACCTGAAGGAACCAGTAGTCGAGCAGCGCGACAACGCCGTATGGGTCACTATTCGTCATGAGCAGTTGGCTTCTCCGCAAGAGCGAATTATGCAGTTCGTCGAATCCAATGGAACGATCAGCAATGGTGACGCGAGGGAGGTCTGCTTGATCAGAGAGGACTGGCGAATTCGGACAATCATCAAGAAGATGGTCGATGCTGGCATGCTCGAAAAAGTTCCTGGTAGCACCACCAGCAATACCGCCTATCGAAAACCTAGAACTACTTAGTGAGCCATTTGCACACGCCATCGAGTCAGGAATATTCCTGACTCACCGAATCTCGCCTTCTGCGGTCATGCTAGTGAAATGATGAAGCACCAAAAGCTCCTGGACCTCTCAGGCCAAATGCTGAATGTGGCGATCCGGTACCACCACGTGCTTCCCGTCGTGGCACCGCCTAAGCCAGCGAAACCCTGAGTAGTCCACACCCTGGTCGACCACGAAAAGCCCGCCAACGCTCGGCGGGTTTTTTCATGCCTGCAGGTGAGCATAGAACCTTGCGCCGGGCTTCCATTTTTCCGGTCATTTTTCCGGAAGCCGGTTTTTCTGCGTCTAGTCACGACGGAGTGCTTGACGGAATTGGTGGGCCGTTAAGGATTCGAACCTTCGACCAAAAGATTAAAAGTCTTTTGCTCTACCGGCCGCCCTACGGGCAATCGAAGATGCAGTGTGAATGCCTGATTGGCAGTTTCCGGCTTGAGCCGGGATGAGCGCTCAGAGCGCTTCGTACCACACCTCTAGCGAGGCTCGCATCCCCCCAACCACTTTCAGAGTTATCCGATGGCCCAGCCCCCCACCGGACGGCAAGGTCGCGTCACATTCCCGTGCGCGTCCTTTCCATGCCTCCCCATCGTCCCCTCCGATTGCTGCAAGTCGTCCATACCCAAGGCTATGGCGGCCTGGAACGGCAGGTGTTGTCGCTGAGCCGTGGCCTGCGTGATGCCGGCCATGCGGTGACGCTGGCCTTGCAGCAAGGCTCCTGGTTGCAAAAACAGGCCGAGGCGGAACGGCTGGACTGGACGCCGCTGCGCTTTCGCGGGCTGATCGATCCGGTGTCGCACCTGCGCCTGCGCCGGCTGGTGCGCGAGCGTGGCATCGACGTGGTGCATGGGCATTCGCGGCGCAGCGCGTTCTACAGTGCGTTGGCCGGCGGGTGGGGGCGCGGCCGTTCGGTGGCGACCATCCACTCCTTGCAGACCTGGAAGGGGTTTCGCCGCAACCAGCGGATGATCGCGGTGTCCGAGGCGGTGCGCGAGTTCCTGGTCCACAAGGGATTGCCGGCGGCGCGGATCGAGCGCATCTACAACGGCGTCGATACGCTTCCGGATACGCGCGAGTCCGAGCGCAGGGCGGCGCGGGAGCGGCTGGGCATCGCGCCGGAGCGGTT
Organism: Burkholderiaceae bacterium; assembly: GCA_035539795.1. Lineage (GTDB taxonomy): Bacteria > Pseudomonadota > Gammaproteobacteria > Burkholderiales > Burkholderiaceae > Imbroritus. Next base: position 8,878 of record DATLHT010000138.1, on the reverse strand, counting down.
GGCCATCGGCATGGTCGGCCGGATGGTGCCGCACAAGGGGCACGATCTGCTGGTGCGCGCGCTGTCGCTGCTGGGCGCGGTGGGCGAGCCGATGGATCTGGTGATGCTGGGTGACGCGACGGGCGACTGGCCGGACGAACTCGCCGATTTGATCAGTCGACTCGGACTGGACGCACGGGTGCGCCTGCCCGGTTATCGCGATGACGTGGCCGCGCTGCTGCGTGGCATGGACGTGTTCGTCCAGCCCTCGCGCAGCGAAGCGTTGTCGCTGTCGCTGCTGGAAGCGATGGCCGCCGGCCTGCCGGTGATCGCCGCGCGTACCGGCGGCATGCCGGAGGTGATCGAGGACGGCGTCAACGGCCTGCTGTTCACCTCGGACGATGCCCACGGTCTGGCCTGGCAGCTGAAGAAGCTGCTGGATCCCGCCCTGCGCGAGCGGCTGGGCCAGCAGGCGCGGCGGACCCAGCGCGAGCGTTTCAGCGCACGCGGCATGGTGGACGACACCGTGGCGTTGTACCGGCGCGTGCTGGAGCTGCCGGCGTGAGCGCGGTGTTGCCGGTGCTGATGTACCACAGCATCGGGCCGGTGCCGAAGGGCAGCCGGCGGCGCAGTATCTTCGTCGGTGCGCGCGCGTTCGCGCGGCAGATGGCGCTGCTGGCGCATTGCGGCTATCGCGGCGTGACCATGGACGAGGCCCATGCGGTCCTGCAGGGCGGAGTAGTGCCCCGGGAAAAGCTGTGCGCCTTGACCTTCGACGATGGTTTTTTCGACAACGTCACCACCGCGCTGCCGATTCTGCGACGGCATGGCCATCGCGCCACCTGCTACGCGGTGGCGGACCGGATCGGCCAGCGCAATGGCTGGTCCGAGGATGTGCTGGGCGTGACCAGCCCGCTGGCCGACGAAGGCGCGCTGCGCGCGTGGATCGACGCCGGCATGGAACTGGGCGCACACACCCGCACCCATGCGCGCCTGACCACCCTGGACGACGCCACGCTGGAAGACGAAGTGGGCGGCGGCAAGCGCGCGCTGGAGGATCGCTTCGGCCTGTGCGTGTCCCAGTTCTGCTATCCCTGGGGCGCGCATGACGATCGGGTGGTGGAGGCGGTGCGGCGTGCGGGCTTCGCGGGCGCCACCACCACGGTGCGTGGCCGCGCGCGGATCGGCGTGGATCCGCTGCGGGTGCCGCGCGTGCACGTCCTCAACCAGCATCATCTGCCGCAGTTCTGGTTGAAGCTGGCGACCCGCTACGGGGACCGCCGCTAGCCGAAGTGCGGGTCCGGCTGGTTAGAATCGCGGCATCTCCACCCAGGGAACCGTCGGTTCCGGCGGCGTGGCGGCGCTGGCTCGCCGCGCGCGGCCACCGGCACGCTGATGAAGGACACTCCGTTCGGCCGCATCACCCGCTCGGTCCGCTGGCTGCGGTTCGCGCTGCTCGGCATCCTGCCGGTGCTGCTGTTCCTGGGACTGGGGCTGTATTGGGGCATGCACCGGCTGCTGACCGAGCAGCAGCAGAAGCTGGCCGTCGATTTCGGGGTGATGACCGGCTACGTGCACCATCACGAAGCCTTCCTGACCACGTTCAGCCAGCAGAACGCGCGCCTGGCCTCGCTGCCCGACTGGCCGCAGGAAACCCTGCGCGAGATGCCGCAGCCGGCGCGTCCCGGCGAACGCCAGTGGCTGGGCCAGGAGGCCGGCGTGCACCTGCCGTTCTCGCTGGTGTGCGCGCAGGCCGACTGCGACGCCGCGCAGGCCGCGCTGCCGGAGGTCGGCCAGCACCTCAGCAACGCCTACACGACTTTCTGGTCGCGCTCGCCGTTTCCGCCGGGCGAGGTGTTCCTGCTCGACCGGAACAGCAGCCTGGCCGCCAGCGTGCCGGGCATCGGCGTCGAATCCGGCCTGGGCCGGCTGGAGCCGGCGCAGTTCGCGGCGGTGATCGATACGGTGCGCGCGCACCTGGCCGAGCGCGGCACCCCGTCGGGCCAGCAGCCGGTCGGGCGCAATGTGCGCTGGCTGCGCTCGCCGGATCTGCCGGAGCGGCTGATCGGCGTGCTGCCGGCGCCGATTCCGCCCCGCCTGTGGGGCACGGGCAGGGAACAACCGCCGGACTTCTACGCCGCCACCCTGCTGACGCTCTCGCGGGTGGGCGTGTTCGAATGGCATCTGAGCGAAGCGATCTACGACGATTTCTGGCTGACCCGCCGGGGCGTCGTGCTGGACGGCAACGGCACGCCACCGTCTGCCGACGATCCGGGCCTCAACTACACCCGCCGAGGCTGGGTCTTCCATTTCCATGATGCGAACGGGCAGTGGGACGCCTATTACCGGGTGGGCTACCTCAGCCTGTTCCGCGACAACCTGTGGTTGCCGCTGGGCGCGGGGCTGCTGTTGCTGGCCGGCATCGCCGGCGCACTCGGCTTTGGCCGCTGGTACGACCGCCGCGTGGTCGCGCCCGCGCTCGCCGCCCAGCGCGACATCCTCGACAACGAAGCGTTCAACCGGACCATCATCGACGCCACGCCGGTGGCCCTGTGCGTGCTGGATCGCGCCTCGGGAGAGGTGGTGTTCGGCAATGGCCTGGCCCGGCAATGGCTGGGCCTGGCCGGGGATTCGTCGTTGGCGGTCAGCGGGGCATTGTCGCGCCTGCGGGAACGGCTGGCCGGGGTCGAGGGCGCTGGCCTGCTGGAGGAATTCGCCGCCGCCGATGGCCGCCCGCTGCACGTGGCGTACTCGCCCACGCGCTACCGCATGCGCGAGGTCATCCTGTGCGCCTTCACCGACATCAGCGCGCATGCGGAAATCGAACGCACGCTGGCCCGCGCCAAGCGCGAGGCGGATCGCGCCAGCGCGGCCAAGTCCACCTTCCTGGCCACGATGAGCCACGAGATCCGCACCCCGCTGTACGGCGTGCTGGGCACGCTGGAACTGCTGGCGCTCACCCCGTTGAACGAGGAGCAGCGCCGCCAGTTGCAGACCGTGCAGAGTTCCTCGGCGGTGCTGTTGCAACTCATCAGCGACATCCTGGACACCACCCGCATCGAGACCGGCCAACTGGCGCTGGACGCGGTGGCCTTCCATCCGCGGCATCTGGTCGAGGACGCGGTGGCCGGCTACGCGGCGATGGCCCGGCAGAAGGGACTGGATCTGTTCGCCTGCATCGATCCGGATCTGCCCGCATGGCTGCACGGGGATCCGGCGCGCCTGCGCCAGATCCTCGACAACCTGATCAGCAACGCCATCAAGTTCACCGAACACGGTCGGGTGGTCGTGCGGCTGGGCAGCGAAACGCGCGGCGGCATCGCGCAGGTGGTGCTGGACGTGGAAGACACCGGCGTCGGCATCGCACCGGAGGATCAGGCACGGCTGTTCGAACCGTTCTACCAGGTCGATGCGGCCAGCCACACCTTCCGCGGCGCCGGCCTGGGCCTCTCCATCTGCATGCAACTGACGCGGCTGATGCGGGGCGACATCACCGTGGACAGCGTGCCCGGACGCGGCAGCCGCTTCCGCCTGAGCCTGCCGCTGACGGCCGAAGCGGGCACGGACACCCACGCCGATCTCTCCGGCGCGGTGCTGCGCGTGCGCACGCCGCATCCGGAACTGACGGCGGACCTGTGCCGCTGGTTCGAACGCTGGGGCGCGCGCGCCGCGCCGGCCGTCCTGCCGGCGACGCCCACCGATGCGGACGCCATCCTGGTGGACGTGCTGCCGCCGCCGGACAGCGCCCCGGCATGGCCGGGACCGCGCGTGCTGGGCGCCGATGCCGGCGACGCCACGCCAACGGCGGTGGACGGGCATCACCGCGACGCGCTCGCCCAGGCCATCCTCGCGCTGCGCCGGGGCGAGCCCGTCGCGCCCGCGCCGCTGCGGGCCGGTCCGATCGCCGGCCGGCTGGGCCTGCGCGTACTGGTGGCCGAGGACAATCCGATCAACCGGGCCACCCTGGCGCACCAGCTGGAACAACTGGGCTGCACGGTCGCGACCGCGGAAGACGGCGTGGAGGCGCTCGCACTGTGGCGGCGCGAACGCTTCGACGCGGTGCTGACCGACGTCAACATGCCGCGACTCAACGGCTACGAGCTGGCCGCCACCCTGCGCCGCGAAGGCGCTGACGTGCCGATCATCGGCGTCACCGCCAACGCGATGCGCGAGGAAGAACAGCGCTGCCGGGAAGCCGGCATGAACGCCTGGCTGGTCAAACCGATTGGCCTGCGCGGATTGTGGGAACTGCTGCGTGCGCATGCGGCGTCCGCCGGGGCTGCCGGCAACGCGGGCGACGTCGCACCCTCCGACGCGGCGGAAGAATTGCCGGCGCAGTATCGCCGCCTGTTCGTCGACACCATGCGCGCGGACGCCGCCACCGTCACCACCGCCCTGCAACGGCAGGACCCGGCCACCGCCATCACCACCCTGCACCGCATGCGCGGCGCGCTGGCGATGATGCAGATGGATGAGCTGATCGCCCGCTTCGAACGGCTGGAAGATCGGATACGTGCCGAGGGCATCGTTGCCGAGGTGATCGATGAGACGGGAGCGGCGATGCGTGCGCTGGAAGTGGAACTGGTGAGGCTGGATCACTCATAAAGCAAATCCCCCTCAATCCCCCTTTTTCAAAGGGGGAGGAAAAGCCATAGCCCACCTGCACGGAAACCCAAAAAAAGCCCCCTTTAAAAAAGGGGGCGGGCCTCCGCGCAGCGGAGGACGGGGGATTTGCTCTTGGCGCAAAGAACAAATCCCCCTCAATCCCCCATTTAATAAAGGGGGGAAAGTGAACCTATTTCTGACTTGCCCGCCTCAGAACCGCAAACCCGCGCTCACGCCATAAACCAGCGAATGCATGTCCACGTCCGAGCGCAGGTTGTCCAGGCGCACGTCGCTGTTCCAGCGCAGGTAGCGGACGTCGCCACGGACGAACCAGTGCTTCGGCAGGTTCACGTCCAGGCCCACGGTCGCGGCCAGGCCGGTGCCGTCGTCGATGCGGAAGTCATGCGCGCCGTCCAGCGCCGGGTTGAACCACTCGCCGTCCACCCGGGTGCGATGCACGCCCAGGCCGACGTACGGCTTGAAGCGATCGCCCAGTTGGGTGAAGTGGTACTGCGCGGTCAGCGCCAGCGGACGGGTGCGGTACTTGCTCACGCCGACGTCCGGCGCGTTCTCCATGTCGATTTCGGTGCTGGCGTCGAAGCGCGAAGCGCCCCACAGCTCGATGGCGATGTTGCGGTTGATGAACCAGCTGAAACCCAGCGTGGCGCCTTCGTCACTGCGGTCGTTCTCGACCTGTCCGCCGGCGGGGGCATCGGTCAGGGTGACATTCAGCGGCTTGTCGCCGCCCAGGTGCTGGGAGGCGAAACCGGCGGTGACGGCAAAGCGGCTGTGGGCCGCGTCCTTGGCCTGCGCGGCACCGGCCAGGCTCATCGCGGCGACGGCGGCCGCCAAGATACGAACTTTCATCAAATACTCTCTGAAGGGAAGGGAAGCATCCGGCGATGCAGGCGACCGGATGGAAAACACGCGTCGAATGCGCGCTGCGTGCTGCCTTCCTGCAAGGGAAAAGGCCCGGGCATTCTCGGCAAGCGCCGGGGTGGCAGGAATCGGAGGATTCCGAAACGGATCTATGGGTAACGGCGTGTTTTCGGTGGGATGCCAGGAGCCAGGGGGACTCCGGCTTTCGGCGGGATTACGGAGTATCCGTAGCTGGGAAATGCAGTGGGGCGAGGGCAGCGGAGCGAGCTCCGCTCTACGTTGGAAAGGCCGCGTTGTGCGTTGTCCCGGCGAACACCGAGAGCTGTTTTCGCTGTTGGCTCTTCGGACACGGACTCCCCACTTTTCGGACGGTTCCGAGGGACAGCGCCGCGTCGGTTCTCCAAGCTGTTCGCCCGTTTTTTGCTTCAAGAGGATGGCGTGCACATGCGTTCGAACAACGAAGGTATTTTCAGCAACGCGACAATCGCGTACCGGAGAAATCCGCCATCCCTCACCCCGTGTGCTCCGATGAAGATGGTCCTGTGCGTCGCGCTCGGGCTGTTCGGCGCCTGCCTGGCGACCGCCCAGGCGACCGACCCGGTCGGGCCGCAGCAGGTCATCACGCTGCTCCAGCAGGCCGGCTACGGCGAAGTCCGCGATCTCGAATACGACGACGGCCTGTGGGAAGCCGAAATCCGCCGTCCCTATGGCTTGTGGGACGAGGTCTCCGTGGAGCCGGCCACCGGCGAGATCTTCGATTTGCGCGGCAATCGCAAGGTGCTGTCCATGCGCGATCTGCTGGCGAAGCTGGAAGGGCAGGGCTATCGAGCCTTCACCGATATCGATCGCGATGCCGGCGTCTGGGAGGTGGAGGCCACCGACCCGCAGGGACGCCGCGTGGACCTGAAGGTCAGCGGCTACGACGGCCGCATCCTCAACAGCAAGTTCGACGACTGATCGAACCCGCAGCAACACCGGACAGCCCGATACCCGTGCAGAGCGGAGCTTGCTCCGCTCCACCATCGCGCGTCCCCAGAACCCCGCGTCCCCGCGAACTTCCGGACAGAAGTTGTTTGCTCCAGGGGTGGAACCCCGGAAGTTCGCGCGGGCGCGGCACTACACCCGACAAACCGTCGTCCCCGCGAACGCTGGGACCCACCTTGCTCTTCGCTCCGCACGCCGACCGGACCGCGCCACGCACCCGCCCAAAAGAGATCCCGGCTTTCGCCGGGATAACGGGATATCTAGGGTCGCGAAAGGCAGCGGAGCAAGCGCCGCTCTACGGGAATGACGCTGGGTGGCCCGGTGCCGTGGCGCGTGATGGCACGGAATGACGCTATTTGTAATAGATATCGATGGTGGCGCCGGCGTTGAACTTTCCGAGTTGCACCTGCGCCGGTTCCTTCAGCCAGGTTGCGCGGGCGAGGAACTTGCGCACCACCGTCCGGTCCGCGCTGTGCTTGATCAGTTCGAACTCTTCGTTGATCGGAATCACGCTCATGTTGTTGTCCGGATCGTGCAGGGTGATGCCGATCGATTTGTTGTCCGTGGGGACCAGCATGTGCTTGTCCGAGGCATCCAGGGTGGTGCCCGCGATCGGCTTCAGGAGTGCGCCCAGGCCGTAGGCGCTGTCGCAGTTCTTGTGGGCAGTGATGCTGAAGGGTTTTTCCCCGGCGACCTGGTCTTTTTGCGCATAGGCCTTGTTAATGCCGCCGAAGTTGACGGTGGGATTGGACAGTGCAATGGTCGAACTGCACGCGATGTAACGCAGCTGGTCCAGGTTTTTCAGCGTCATGAAATAAGTGCCGCCCTCGTTGTTCAAGCCACCTTTGCCATCCAATTGAAAGATGTCGAACTGCGTATCATAGGTGACCTGTCCTTCCTTGATTTCGGCGCTGGCGGGTGATTTCTTGACGAAGAAGAAGTTGTAGCGCAGTGTCCGGGTGCCTTCCTTTTCTTTGTTGACCTGGCACCAATACGTGGTCAGGCAGCCTTTTACCTGGAAGAAGGTAAGAGCAATTCTGGGGCCATGCTCCGATGGCGGCATTGTGGAATAGCGGTAGTCCGTTCCGTTGACGTGGATGCCCATTTCGAGATCCGGCCCCAGGACGGTGTTTCCCCGTGGTGCTGCGTAGAAATGGACGAACTCGTCATGGTCTGTTGGATACACCTGCCAACAGGTCATGCTCATGGTGAAGGTGGGGGAGCGCCAGACGATCGTTCCTTCGGGCATTGCCTTGGAGATCGCAACGGTTGTGGGGAGGTAGTAATCTTCTTGGAAAGTTCTGCCATCTCGCTGGCACACCAGCGCGAAGCTTTTCTGCGACATGACAAGCAGCGCACCCAGCGCCAACAATCGAATCAGGGTCCTCATGGTTGTTTCTCCGGAAGGGCCGGCCGGGATGCCGTTGCATCGTGGCCGGAGGTGGACAGGGTGAACTCGCGCGCGTGCGGGTTGCCGGCGTCGCTGATCAGTTGGTAGCGCAGTTGCGCCGCGTGGCAGCCGGGCGCGGGTAACGACTGGCTGGAATAGGGGGCGATCATCAGGTGCTCGCGCGGTTCGCCGCAGGGCTGCCCGCCGGCGTCGAGGACTTCCAGATGACCCAGGGTGAGGTAATAGGGCGAGGGATTGCGCGCCAGCAACACGGGCGTGTCGCCGTCGCCGGATCGCTCCCAGGACAGCGACGCCCAGGCCTGCTCGCGCGTGGTCGGCAGGGGCGGGCGGTAGAACAGCTTGAAGTGATGCCGCAGCGCCAGTTGCACGGTGTTGTCGGCGTGCGGCGCCTGCGGCACGTCCAGGATGCGGAGCAACAGATAGGACTCGCGATCCGTCGGCAGTCCCTCGCCCTGGTAGAACACGTCCACGTGCGCCTGCTGGCCGGCCAGCAGTTTCAGCAGTGGCCGCGACAACGCGAGCGGCAAAGGCGCCTGCGACGCCTCGTCGCCCCAGTCCAGCGAGAGATGCAGCAGCGCCGGATGGACGGCCTGGTTGGTGATGGGCAGGCGCATGCGCACGCCCTCCATGACGAAGCGGTTCTTGCCGTCGAAATAGAGTTCCGCGCGCGCGGCCGGGGCCAGGGCGGCGAGCGGCGCCAGCACCAGCAGGAGCAACAGGCGAAGGAGGGGGCGGATGTTCATGCGCATCGCCGGTTATTGCGCCTGCGGACGGCAGACCAGGGTGACCCGGTCGTAGGCCAGCCCGGCCTGCGCGGCCGGCAGCGTGTAGTCGGCCACGCAGGCGCCCTCGCCCCAGCGCACGTCCAGCCGGCCCTGCTCTTCCACGCCGAACACCAGCACGCGCGACTGGTTGTCGATCATGCCCAGCACCTTGTCCTGCGCGCCGTACACCATCGCGCCGAACGGCACCGTGCCGTCCTCGCGGCGCAGGACGAACTGCACGCGGCGTCCGGTTTCG
>DATLHT010000137.1:0-2086 GCA_035539795.1 Burkholderiaceae bacterium | reverse complement strand
CCCACACCACGTGCAGGCGCCCCTTTGGCGCCGGCGCATCGCGCCAGGCCTGCCACGCTGCCAGCCATGCCGGCAGCGTCTCACAGCCGACATACAGCGCGGCCACATGCGCACGTGTCTGCCACGCGTCGGCAAGGGTGCGCAGGAGCGGACTCAGGAACGGGGAAATGCTGGAGGATCCGTGGGACATCAAGCGGGTGGACCTGGATGGAGAAAACGTGCAGCACGGCGTCCGCCGTGTAACGAAATAGTAGCGGAGTGGTAGGATACGTCATCTGCTCCAACCGACACATATCGGCGCCCACCCGACTAACACTCGACGCATGTCGGGTCCCACCCGTACATACTGCCTTCCCGCTGCTTTTTCCGCTCCGCATGCTCAGCTATCGCCACGGTTTTCACGCCGGCAATCACGCCGATGTCCTCAAGCACTTCCTGACGGTGGAACTGCTTCAGTACCTGAACCACAAGGACAAGCCGTACTGGTATATCGACACGCACGCCGGTGCGGGCGTCTACGCACTCGACGATACATTCGCCAGCAAGAACGCGGAGTACGACACTGGCATCGGCCGCCTCTGGCAGCGCAATGATGTGCCGGAGGCGATGACGGCCTACCTCGATGAAATCCGCGCCCTCAATCCGGATGGCCAGCTAAGCATCTATCCGGGCTCGCCGTATCTGGCCTTTTCGCTGCTGCGCGATGCGGACCGGCTACGCCTGTTTGAGATGCATTCCACGGAAATCGAGGTACTGCGCGACAATTTCCGCAGCGCGGGCCGGCGCGTGATGGTCTATCCGGGCGACGGCTTTACGGGGTTGAAAGCGCTGCTGCCGCCCCCGCCGCGACGCGCCATCGTGCTGATCGATCCATCGTACGAGGACAAGGACGACTACGCGCATGTACTCGATACTTTGCGCGACAGCTTGCGCCGCTTCGCCACCGGCATCTATGCCGTGTGGTATCCACAGGTACAGCGGCGCGCCTCGGAACGCCTGCCGGAACAACTGAAAGCACTTGGCGCACGCCAGTGGCTGCATGTCTCGCTGACCGTCGCCGCGCCGCGCGAGGATGGTTTCGGCCTGCATGGCAGCGGTATGTTCATCATCAATCCACCGTGGACCTTGCGTCCCATGCTCGAAACCGTGATGCCGTGGCTGTGCGATGCACTGGCGCAGGATGCCGGTGCGTCGTATCAGTTGGAGTGGCAGGAAGAGTGACGGGGCACTCTTTCGCCGTGCTGGTCAACTTGGCTGACCAGCCGATTGCGCAACCTTACCGGCCACTTCCGATCTTGTAGCCCCCGCCGCTGACGTTGACGTGCGCGCCAGTGACAAAGGATGCCTGATCCGATAGCAGCCAGAGAATCAGTTCCGCCACCTCTTCCGGCTGCCCGACACGGCCCATCGGCACGGTGGCGGACAATTCCTTGCGGCGCTCCGGATCCTTGAGATAGGCCGTCATCGCCGTCTCGATGATGCCCGGTCGCACAGCATTGACGCGCACGCCATCCTCGGCAATCTCGCGGGAGAATCCGGCGGTGAAGGTATCGACCGCACCTTTGGAGGCAGCGTAGGCGCACGACGCTGCGCGGCCGCCGTTGGTTGCTGCCATAGACGAGACATTGACGATCGCCCCACCCTTGCCGCCGCGCGACACCGCCATGCGGCGTGCAGCTTCGCGGCAGCAGTACATGAGGCCAACCACATTGCTCGCCATCAACTCAAGCGTCACGTCGAAATCCAGATCAACCACTTCAGATTTGCTGATCGTGCCCGCGGCATTGACCACGGCGTCGATCGGACCGAGCGTGCGCTCGGCATCCAGGAAGGCCTGCTCGATGGATGCGCGATCCGACAGTGTCATCGACAGCGCAATGGCGCGGCCGCCTGCCGCCTCGATCTCGCGCACGGCCGACTGCGCCTGCTCGCTCGACGCGGAGCGTCCCGTCAGCGCCACGGCATAGCCGGCACGCGCTGCCAGAATGGCCGTCGCCCGCCCGATTCCCGTGGTGCCACCTGTCACCAGACACACTTTTTCCATCACCTGACTCCTCGATTATTATCAATATATGGAATATCACTT
>DATLHT010000136.1:0-9335 GCA_035539795.1 Burkholderiaceae bacterium | reverse complement strand
GCTGCATTGGCAATCCGGACGACATCGGTTTTTCCGATTTGGCAACCGGCCGCAGAAATCGTTGTCAGAACCCCACGTTCTGCTTACTTTTCGTCACAGACGCGCGAGGCGATGCAATGCATCATTCCCGTTGCATTCCGGATCCCCGCCTTTTGCCCGATTCCCGGAACTACCAGGGGCAGCTGGGCGCAGGCGATATAATCCGGTCCACGCTTTCAAGGTTCTCTCTATGGCTACTGCCTCCCCAAAACCCGCGCACCCCGCCCGCCGCCCGCTCTGGGTCCGGTTGAGCATGTGGCTCGTGGGGCTGCTCGCAGCCGGCGCCGTGTGCGTGGCGCTGCTCCTCGGCTATGCACTCCTGGTCGCGGCCCCCAACCTGCCGTCGCTCGACGCCATCACCGATTACCGCCCCAAGATTCCACTGCGGGTATTTACCGCCGACAACATCCTGATCGGCGAATTTGGCGAAGAACGACGGAATTTCGTCAAAATCGATGAAATTCCCGAGGTCATGAAGCGTGCGGTTATCGCCATCGAAGACGATCGCTTCTATGAACACGGCGGTGTCGATTTCATCGGCGTCGTACGGGCAGGGCTGGCCAACTTGCGCGGCGGCCTGTCGCAGGGCGCATCGACGATCACCATGCAGGTGGCGCGCAACTTCTTCCTGTCGAGCGAAAAGACCTATACCCGCAAGATCTACGAGATGCTGCTGGCATACAAGATCGAGGCGAACCTGAGCAAGGACCAGATCCTCGAGCTCTACATGAACCAGATCTACCTCGGTCAGCGCGCCTATGGCTTCGCCAGCGCGGCCCGGGTGTATTTCGGCAAATCCGTCAAGGATGTGACCCTGGCCGAGGCGGCCATGCTCGCCGGCCTGCCGAAAGCACCGTCGGCGTATAACCCGGTGGTCAACCCCAAGCGCGCCAAGGTCCGCCAGGAATACATCCTGCTCCGTATGCTCGAGCTCGGTTATATCTCACGCGCGGACTATGACGCGGCCATCAACGAACCGCTCAAGGTCCGGGCCGAAGGTGGCGAGTTCAACACGCACGCCGAATATGTCGCCGAGATCGTGCGCCAGTTGATGTACTCGCGCTATCGCGAGGAAACCTATACGCGCGGCTTCACCGTCTATACCACCATCACCAAGGCCGATCAGGATGCCGCCTATGAGGCCCTGCGCCGTGGCGTGATGGACTATGAACGCAAGCAGGCTTACCGCGGGCCGGAGGCCTTCGTGGAATTCCCGAAGAATCCGGATGAGCGCCAACAGGCCATCGACGACGCCCTGCTCGAGCACCCAAGCAGCGGCAACATCCAGAGCGCAGTGGTGCTCGAAGCTTCTCCGAAGGCCGTGCGCGCCGCCCTGTTCTCCGGCGAAATCATCGAGATGACGGGCGCAGGCCTGCGCTTTGCCGCATCCGGTCTGTCCAGCAAGGCACAACCGAAGGTACAGATCCGCCCCGGCGCAGTGATTCGCGTGATACCGGATGGCAAGGGCGAGTGGTCGATCACCCAGTTGCCGGGCGTGTCTGCCGCCTTCGTCGCGCTGAACACGGATGACGGCTCGATCCGCGCGATGGTCGGCGGATTCGACTTCAACCGTAGCAAGTTCAACAACGTGACGCAGGCGTGGCGCCAACCGGGCTCGAGCTTCAAGCCGTTCATCTACTCGGCGGCCCTGGAGAAAGGTTTCTCGCCATCCACCATCATCAATGATGCCCCGCTCAGCATTGGCTCGTCCGACACCGGCGGCCAGGTCTGGGAACCGAAGAATTACGACGGCAAGTTCGAAGGCCCAATAACGATGCGCCGCGCGCTGGCTCGCTCGAAGAACCTCGTGTCGGTGCGCATCTTGCGCGCGATCGGCCCGCAGTATGGCCAGGAGTTCATCACGCGCTTCGGCTTCGAGGCGCAGAAGCACCCCGCCTACCTGCCGATGGCCCTCGGTTCCGGCGCGGTCACGCCGCTGCAGATGGCGGGTGCCTACTCGGTCTTCGCCAATGGCGGGTTCCGCGTCAATCCCTACCTGATCCAGCGCATCGTCGACCAGCGCGGCGAGGTGATCTCGGAGACACGCCCGCAGCGCGCCAATGACAATGCGGTCCAGGTCCTCGACCCCCGCAATGCCTTTGTCATGGATACCATGCTGCGCGACGTGGTGCGCATGGGCACGGCCAACAGCGCCAAGCAGCGCCTCGGCCGCAACGACCTGGCCGGCAAGACCGGCACGACCAACGATGCGGTAGATGCATGGTTCGCCGGCTATACGCCGAAGATCGCCGCGGTGTCATGGATAGGCTACGATACCCCGCGCAGTCTGGGCGTGCGCGAGACCGGTGGGGGACTGGCGCTGCCAATCTGGATCAGCTACATGGGTACGGCACTCAAGGGCATGCCCGAGATCGAGCGCCAGCCGCCGGAGGGCGTGGTCATGGCCAACGGTGACTGGACCTTCGAGGAATACGTGAATGGTGGCGTGCGCTCCGTCGGTCTTGGTGATCCTTGGCCAGGCAAGGGTGAAGGCGACTCGATGCCGCAGCCGACGCCAGAGGAAGAGAAGCAGCGGATCCTCGACCTGTTCCGCGGCTGACGTGGCGCCGGAAGGCGGCGCTGTGCCGACCCCGGCCAGTCTCCTGCCTGTCGGTCGCATGACCAGCCGCCTTGCCAGCCACCTGATGGTATTTGACGGGCGCCTGAACCGGACGCCTGACTGGCGACCGGCAAGCGGCAGCGCTCAGCGCGCGCTCAGGGCGATCACGGCACCAGCCTGCTGGCTGATGTAGCGCGACAGCGCGGCATAGAAATCGCTGCCATCACGCGTATCAACCCACACCTCGCCCGCGCGGCGGAAATGGAAGCCGCCGGCCCGCGCCGCCACCCACAGCTCCTGCATCGGTGCCTGGCTGTTGACGATGATCTTCGAGCCGTCGGCAAATTCGAGTTCCATCACGTTGCCGTTGCGATGGACATCGACATCCACGTCGGCCGCCTCGGCGGCAGCCTCGACGGCGGCCTCGAGATGGTCCATTTCTGCCTGCGCGAGGCGGAGGAAGTCGCTTTCGGCGAGAGGGGTCATGCTACACTCCAAGACCGCCTACAGCCGGGCCCGAAAGCACAACAGGTGCCGGAACCGGCAGGCGGCCAGATAGGTTTCATTGAACTGTCAGGATCACCATCCGAACCGTCCGAAGGATCGCTCAAGATGCTGTCACGTCCCCGTATTGTATCGGCTGCCCCGGCCATGCGCGCCTCTGTGTGCGTCCTTCTTGCCGCATTGGCGCTGGCGGGCTGCGGCGTACGCGGACCACTGACCATGCCGCAGCAGCCGCCCCGGCCAACACCGCCGAGCGTGCCAGATCCAGGCATGCACGCCCTGCCCGGCGGACCCGCCACACCGACGCCCCAAACACGCTGATATGTCATTCATTACCCGCCGCGACGGCACGCTCTATTTCGAACAAGCGCCGCTCAGCGAAATCGCTGCGCGCTTCGGCACACCGACCTATGTCTATTCACGCGCCGCGCTGACTAAAGCCTATCAGGCTTATGCCACGGCCTGCACGGGCCGCCGGGCGCGTGTGCAATACGCCATGAAGGCCAACTCCAATCTGGCCGTGCTGCAGCTGTTCGCCTCGCTCGGCGCAGGCTTCGACCTGGTTTCGGGCGGCGAGCTGCAACGCGTCATCGCGGCCGGTGGCGATCCGCGCAAGTGCGTGTTCTCCGGCGTCGGCAAGTCGGCCGAGGAAATGCGCCTGGCGCTGGCACATGACGTCATGTGCTTCAACGTCGAGTCGATTCCCGAACTGCACCGCCTCAACAGCGTAGCCGCCGAATGCGGTAAGCGCGCGCGCGTGTCGCTGCGCGTCAATCCGGACGTGGACGCCAAGACCCACCCGTATATTTCCACCGGATTGAAAGGCAACAAGTTCGGCGTGGCTTTCGACGATGTACTGGAAACCTACCGCACCGCCGCCTCGCTGCCGCATCTCGAGGTCACCGGTATCGACTGCCATATCGGCTCGCAGATCACCGAGGTGTCGCCCTATCTCGATGCCATCGACAAGGTCCTGGAAGTCGTGGAAGCGCTCGAGGTAGAAGGCATCGCACTGCAGCACATCGATGTCGGTGGCGGCCTGGGCATTACCTACGATGATGAAACACCGCCGGACATCACGGTGTTCGCCACCACATTGCTCGACCATATCGCGGCGCGCGGCCATGGCCATCGCGAAGTCCTGTTCGAACCGGGCCGCTCGCTGGTCGGCAACGCCGGCGTGCTGCTGACACGTGTCGAATTCCTCAAGCCGGGCGCCGCCAAAAATTTCTGCATCGTCGACGCCGCCATGAACGATCTGGCGCGACCGGCAATGTACGAGGCCTATCATGGCATCGTGCCGGTCGTCGAGCGTCAGGATGCGGCGACGGTATGGGATGTGGTTGGCCCGGTGTGCGAATCGGGCGACTGGCTGGGCCGCGACCGGATGCTGGCGGTGCGTGAAGGGGACCTGCTGGCCATTCTCTCCGCCGGCGCCTATGGCTTTGTCATGAGTTCGAACTACAACACCCGGCCGCGCGCGGCAGAGGTGATGGTGGATGGCAGCACCATCCACGAAGTGCGGGCACGCGAGCGCGTGGCCGACCTGTTCGCCGGCGAACGGCTGCTGGCACTCTGAACCACGTGCGGCGCGCAGATGCGCTGCCGCCGCACCTTCATACGCATACCGTCAGGCCGGCATCTTCAGACAGCTATGCTGTCTGACCGGTCGCCATCGTTCGCTCCACCTGCACCGCTTCCACCCGCACCATCCGAACCACTGGAGCCGCCAGCACGCCCCGGCGGCTTGACGGCCTGCGCGCGCCGCCGCCACGCACGCACAATGCGCGCGCCCAACAGCACGGCCACGACCGCCGCATAGATCGCGACTTCACTAAAGTCATTCTTGCCAGCCTTGTGCCACCAGTAATGCAGGATCGCCAGTACAGCCACTGCATAGACGCTGCGATGCAAGGCCTGCCAGCGCCGCCCTCCGAGTCGCCGAACCACGGCGTGCGGCGATGTCACGGCAAGGACCGTCATGAGCACAAAGGCCGTAAAGCCGGCAGTGATGAAGGGGCGCTTGATCACATCGGCCAGCATGGCTGACGGGTCGAGCCCCTGGTCAACCACGAACCACAGCAGCATGTGCAGGCAAGCATAGAAGAAGGCGAACAACCCGAGGAGGCGCCGCAGGCGCACCAGCCAGTGCGCACCGCTCCAGTGACGCAGGGGCGTGATGGCGAGTGTCACACACAGCAATACCAGCGCCCAGGTGCCCGTCGAGCGTGTGACGAACTCGAGCGGATTCGCGCCGAAGCCATCCTGCGTGCCCAACCATACCAGCCGTGCCAGCGGCAACAGAGCCAGCAGCCACACCAGTACCTTGAGCCGGCGCAGGCCGGCAGATGTCAACATCGGAGCGGGCGTCGTGCGCATCAATAGAACTTCTTCAGGTCCATGCCGGCATACAGGCTCGCGACCTGCTGCTCATAGCCATTGAATGGCAGGGTCTTCTGCTTGGGCGCAAACAGCCCGGCAAACCCGCCACGGCTGCCCTCGCCGATGCGACGCTCAGTGGCCTGGCTCCAGCGCGGATGATCGACCGCCGGGTTGACGTTGGAGTAAAAGCCATATTCGCGCGGTGCGGCGCGATTCCATGCTGTCAACGGCTGCTTGTCGACGAGCCGGATCCGCACGATCGACTTGGCACTCTTGAAGCCATATTTCCACGGCACCACAATGCGCACCGGTGCACCATTCTGATTGGGCAGGACCTCGCCATAGAGGCCGAGGGTCAGCAGGGTCAGCGGATGCATGGCCTCGTCCAGACGCAAGCCTTCGACATAGGGCCAATCCAGCACCGGACTCGACACGCCGGGCATCTGCTTGCGGTCGGCCAGCGTCGTGAATTCGACATACTTGGCGGAACCGAGCGGCTCGACACGCCGCAGCAGCTCGGCCAGCGAATAGCCTACCCATGGAATGACCATCGACCAGCCTTCCACACAGCGCATGCGATACACGCGCTCTTCGAGCGGCACGAGCTTGAGCAACGCATCAAGATCGTAGGTACGCGGCTGGCGCACCATGCCTTCAACGCTGACAGTCCAGGGCCGCGTCTGCAGCGTACCGGCATGACGCGCCGGATCGCCCTTGTCGGTCCCGAACTCGTAGAAATTGTTGTAAGTCGTCACATCCTCGTAAGGCGTGCGTTTTTCCAGCGTGGTATAGGCGGGATTGGCACGCGCCGCCAGCTTCGCGCCGTGCGGCTGCTGGGCGGCCAGCGCCTGGCGGGCGAACCATGGTGTCAGCGTGGCGCCGGCAGCACCCGCGGCCGCCATCGCGAGCAAGCGGCGACGCTGCTCGAACAGCGCGCGCGGCGTGATCTCGGAGGCGAGAATCTCGTCGCCCCACGGTTTGTCATCTGTCTTGATCCACATCGTCGTCTCCTGGCAACCTGTCACTACACCTTGCACTCAGTGCCCTTGTGTCGTGTGCGCACGGTCGTCGCTCAAGGGCGTGCGACGCGCCAGACGCCATTCACACCGTCGCCGGACCGCTCACCTGGACGCGTGTCCTTGGCCCAGCGATACAGCGGCTTGCCCTTGTAGGCCAGTTGCAGACTGCGGTCGTCACGCGACACGATGCTGAAGTCACCCGGCGGAATACCTGCTGCGGCGGGCAGCGGTGGCCAGTTGGCCGCACACTGTGCATTGCATGCACTCTTGCCGCTGCCGCGCACGTCACGATCGAAGGTATAGAGCGTCATGCCGCGTGAGTCGACCAGCGTGCCTTGGCTGATACGGACCGCCGCCCCGCCGGGAATATCGCTACGCGGACGCGTGGACTCGGAAGACGGTCCGCCTGGCCACCCGGCACATCCCGCCAGAACAAGCGCGCCAGTCACGCCCGCAAGCTGCCCCATCACACGTCTGCTGATCATCTGCGCATCCTCCTGATTCTGATGGCGGCGCCACGATCATGGCGCCGGTATCCGGTTGGACTGCGGGCGCCAATAAAAATGCCCGCATCCGCGGGCATTTTTTTACAGTTCGCCGTAGCTATGCAAGCCGGACAGGAACATGTTCACGCCGAGGAAGGCGAAGGTCGTGACCAGCAGGCCAACCACCGCCCACCACGCGGAAACCACCCCGCGCAGCCCCTTCATCAGGCGCATGTGCAGCCACGCGGCATAGTTGAGCCAGACGATCAACGCCCAGGTTTCCTTCGGATCCCAGCTCCAATAACCGCCCCATGCTTCGGCTGCCCACAGCGCACCAAGGATCGTGGCGATGGTGAAGAACGCAAAGCCGACCGCAATCGACTTGTACATCACATCATCGAGCAATTCCAGGGATGGCAAACGGTTCGCCAGAATGCCTTTCTGTTTGAGCAGGTAGGCGCATGCCACCATCGCCGCAAGTGCGAAGGTGCCATAGCCGATGAAGTTGGCCGGCACGTGGATCTTCATCCACCAGCTCTGCAGTGCCGGAACCAAGGGCTGGATTTCATGCGCATCGCGGCTGACCATGTACCACAGCAGAAAGCCCACGGCGGCGCTGACGATCAGCATCACGAACGGTCCGAGGGCACGCGTGGCATAGCGTTGCTCGTAATAGAGATAGAACAGCGCAGTGATCAGGCAGAACAGGATGAAGACTTCATACAGGTTCGAAATCGGAATGTGACCGATATCGACACCGACAAGATATGACTCGTACCAGCGCACCAGCATGCCTGTGAAACCGAGTACGACACCGGCCCAGCAGAACTTGCTGGCAATGCTGTAACCCGACTCCGCGCGGGCCACCAGCCCGATCCAGTAGAACAAGGTCGAAAAGCCGAACAGGGCGCTCATCCACAGGATGGCCGACTGGCTGGAGAGGAAATACTTCAGGAAGAAGACCTGCTCGGCGCGCGCCAGCTGGCCGTCGTACAGATGGATGCCATACAGCGACAACACGGCCAGGAGCACCATCACCCAGCGCACCGGCTTCCAGTACCAGCCGAGCCACGCGAAGGTTGGCGCGCTGAGCACGAGGATGGCTTTCTCGTACACGTCCATATAGTCCGCATAGCGGTGGAACGCAAAGGCAACACCCGCGCACAACGCCACGGCGTACAGCCAGTCGATCCAGCTCAGCCGGCGAAAATAGGAGGCCTGCAGATACGGCGTGCCGGGATGGTTCAGTTCAGATGATGACATGGGGAACTCACTTGTCTTGCTTGACATCGTCAGCGGCGGGTACGGATCCGGCCGCGTGCTGCACATCGGTTCGCATGCGGGCGAACTCTTCCTCGAAATCCAGCGTCTTGCGCGGGGTGGACATCGCCATGAGCACTGTCGAGCCTGCACCATCGCGATCCTTCACCCATACCCAGAGCCTGCGCTCGCGGATATAGAACATAGCGAACACGCCCAGGGTCAGCAGCAGGCACCCAAGATACACGATGTTCTTGCCAGGCGCACGGGTGAGCTGAAAGACACTCGCCTCGACCTTTTCAAACTCAGTGAGCTGCAGAAAGACCGGCGCGCCGTAGATCGCAGCATCCGACAAGGCGTTGATGGCGTGCTGCATGAAAGTGCCGCTACGTTCGTTCTGCACCGGTGCCGGCAACCCGGCCTCAGCACGTGCCAGCGCCCACAATTCCCACATAGTGCCATTCAGGATCTTCAGCAGGACATCAGCCGCTTTCTGCTGCTCCGCCGGCGGCACCGACTGCTCAAGGAACGCCGCAACGCTGGTGAAACCACCTAGAGCGCGCCCATCGGGCCCCGGTGCATCCGGGCCGGCAAACAGATCGAGCGCGCGACGCGCACTCTCGGTCAATTGTGCCCGCACGGCCTCCTGGCCGGCGTCCGGCATCGACATCGCCGCGAAGCGCTGTGCTGCCTTGGCTCGCGATGCAGGTTGGTGCAGCGCAGCGCGCAGGCGCATCCAGTCAACCACCGAGCCTTGTTCGTCAGCCGGAATGCGCAGGTAACGGAACTGGTCTGCCGGGTTATCGCGCACACCAGCCAGGAAAACCTTCGCCCCGTCCATGTCGACCGGCAGCATGTAGTTGCTGAACTCGCGCGCCTGGCCGTTGGCATCGCGCAGCTTGTACTGTACCGACGGCCCGACGTTGCGCAGGTTCTTGTCATGGTCGACCTTCGCCGCCGCGCCAAAGCGGTCGCCGATGCGTTCGTTGAGCGGCCGCACGGCGACGCCCCGCGCATCCTGCCGGCCCGAGGCATCCGTCACTGTTTCGACGTTGATCAGGCGGAAGTCGCTGAACTCCACGGTGT
>DATLHT010000135.1:0-3924 GCA_035539795.1 Burkholderiaceae bacterium | reverse complement strand
GTGTTGGATCTTCCAAGTTCCAGACCAAAGGCCGATCAACCAATGTGGTTTTTATGTCGCCCATGACTCTTGGTGCCACGTTACATCACAATCATCATGCCTTTCCTCGAGCGCTTTCTCCAGCGATTGACAAAGAGTTTGATCCAATGAAAATGCTTTACTTGTTGCTTGAAAAAATCGGACTCATTGTGATTACTTCAGGCCCCACCTCAGCTGAAATTCAGAAAAAGAGAGCCCCACACGCAGGCTAGATAGTCAAAGGAATTGAACCGTTCCGGGTATACCAGGGACTTCACCTCTTGAGAGAATGAAGCCATGAGCAGGAACAACGCGAACAGGCTTCCCCGAAACGGAATCCGGAAACAAAAAAGCGCACGCCTATCTTCAAGGCGTGCGCCATCGTGACAACAGGATTTTGCAGCTTACTTGCCGCCGAACAGCTTGCGGAAGAAGCCGACGATGCGGTCGCGGATCACCGAGAACACCAGTGCGCCGGCATTCAGTTCGGCAGCCGGCATCGGCGGTGCTTCATCGGTACCGCCGGTGTGGCTCAGGCGTGCGCGCAGGTTGGCGGCGAAGGCATCGGTCATGCGCTTGGCGATATCCAGCACGATACTCGAGCGGCTGAACTGCGCCAGCGGGCCGGTCAGCGCAAAGCCGACCTGCACGTCGACGCGCGTGGCTGGCACGCCTTCGTCGGTCTGGGTTTCGACCAAGGTATAGCGGATCTCGCCGCGCGTGGCCGAGGCCGATTTGGTGTCGCGCGCGCTGCCGTAGATCATGCCGACGTAGTTGGCGGGATCGCGCTCGACGTCGGCCGCACCCTCGAAATCCGCCACGATGGGGCCGACCTTGATGCGCAGCTTCGGCTCGACATGGGTTTCCGTGGGCGGTGCCAGCAACGAAGCGCCCGGCAGGCACAGCGTGACCTGGTCCAGCTTGCCGAAGAATTCCCAGACCTGTTCGCGCGGAAATTCCACGGTAAAGGTCTGCTCGATGGTGGTCATCGGCTTGCTGCTGTCGACCGGCGGCACGGCGCGGCTGGCGGCGGTCTTGGCCGGGGCAGCCTTGACTGCGGCGCTGGCGGTGCTCGATGCCTTGGCGATGGCATCGGCCGCCATGGCTTCAGCGTGGCCGGAACCGACCGGGCCGATCTCGCCGCGCAGCTTGACGGCCTCGGTGACACCGGCGGCACGACGCTCCTCGATGACGCTGAGCACCGCCTTGGTGATGCCGACATAGCCCGTGCAGCGGCAAAGATTGCCGCTCATGGCAAAACGCACGTCGGCTTCGGTGGCATCGGGCATACGCAGCACCACGTCATGGGCCGAGGCCAGCATGCCGGGCGTGCAATAGCCGCATTGCAGCGCGTGCTCGCGCTGGAAGGCGGCACGCAGGGCAATCATCACTTCATCGTCGTCCATGCCTTCGATGGTGGTGACTTTCGCGCCATCGCAGGCCACGGCGAGCGTGATACACGAACGTGCCGGCACACCGTCGACCATCAGCGTGCAGGCGCCGCAGACGCCATGCTCGCAACCCAGGTGCGTGCCGGTGAGGTTCAAGGTATCGCGTACGAAATCGGCAAGCTGGGTACGCGGTTCGACCGCTGCGCCCGAGATCACTTTGCCGTTGACGGTCATATTGATTGTTTTCATGACTGCTCCGCCCGGTCGACGGCGCGCTTGAGCGCAGCAACGTGGACCTGATTGTCGAGTTTGTCCGTATGCCCGGCATCGTTCAGTAGCGCACGGGCCGCATCGACGTCGAGATGACGACCATCCGGGAACAGCGAGCGCGCATCGCGTACGACGATGGGCTTAGCCTCGGTGGCGCCGATGACCACACGGCAGACCGAGCGCGCCGGATCTTTCAGCACCACGCCGATGGCGTGGGCAAACTCACCTGTCTTGCGGCACAGCTTGTGATAACCCCAACGGGCATCGGCGGACAGGCGTGGAATGCGTACGGCCTCAAGCATCTCGCCTTCCTGCAGCGCGGTTTCGAACACACCGGTCATGAACTCGTCGATTGGCATGCTGCGCTTGCCCGACGGGCCGGCCAGCAGCACATCCGCGCCAATGGCACACAGGCTGTTGATCCAGTCGGCCGACGGGTCGGCATGCACGATGCTGCCGCCAATGGTGCCGCGGTTGCGCACGGCGCGATAGGCGATGCCGCGTGCGACATGGGAAAGCGCACCGCCCGTCACGTCGGGCACCCGGCCGTCTTCGATGTCCGCGTGTGTGACGCAGGCGCCAATGACGATGGCGTCGTCGGTGACTTCAACGCGCTTGAGTTCAGGAATGCCGGTGATGTCCACCAGGAGATCCGGCTGCACGAGCCGCAGATTCAGCATCGGCCCGAGCGACTGGCTACCCGCCACTACCTTGACGACGATATCGTCGCGCTGCAAGTGGCGGATCACACCATCGAGACTGGCCGGACGGTCGTAATCGAAGCGTGACGGTTTCATACCTTCTCCCGGCTGGTGATGCGCATGGACACAAACGATTCATCCTGTTGCGCAACCTTGTTCGTCTGAGCCGCGTCGATGGCCTCGAGCACGCGGCGCGGCGTGATCGGCGACACATACAGCGACGCGCCGAGCGGACGCAGCGCGTCGTTCACGGCATTGGCAATGGCCGCCGGTGGCGGAATCGCACCGCTTTCGCCCACGCCCTTCACGCCGAACTCGGTGTAGGGCGACACGGTTTCCATATGGATCAGGCGCGGCTCCGGCACTTCGGTTGGACCCGGCAGCAGATAATCCGCAAAGGTCGAGGCCAGGGGCTGGCCGGAGGCATCGAACGGCATCTCTTCATACAGCGCGGTACCGATACCCTGGGCCGTGCCACCGTAGATCTGGCCGTCCACGACCATCGGATTCACCAGCTTGCCGCCGTCCTCGACGATCACGTAGTCAAGGATCTCGACATCGCCGGTTTCCGGATCGACAGCCACCAGCACGGCATGTGCGCCGTAGCCGAACGTACCGGAGTCACGCTGCGGCTTGTAGCCTTCGGTCACTTCGAGGCCGCCGGGGTTGACTTCGGCCGGCAGATCCTGCGGACGACGGTACCAGGTGTAGGCGATCTCACCGATGGTCAGGCTGCCGTTGGGGCCGATGACCTTGCCATCGCGGACCTCGACCTCTTCCGGCTTCGCCTTGAGCATGAACGCGCCAATCGCGGCGAGACGCTTGGCGATGGTCTGGCAAGAGCGCGACACGGCACCGCCCGACATGACCATGCAGCGTGATCCCCACGTACCCGTGGAATACGGAGTGTAGGCAGTATCGCCATGCACTACCTTGACCTTGGCGACATCGATACCAAGAATTTCGTTGGCGACCTGCGCCAGCGTGGTTTCCAGGCTCTGGCCATGCGAGTGCGCACCGATGCGCACCTCGAGACCGCCATCGGGCGTAACGCGCACGGTGGCCTGCTCGTAACCCGGCACCATGGGAATGCCCCAGCCGGCATACACGGAGGTGCCGTGCGCCGCCTGTTCACAGTAGATCGACACGCCCACGCCGATCAGGCGGCCATCGGGCTCGCCCTGCTTCTGGCGTTTGCGGATGGCATCGTAGTCGATCGCCGCCACGGCCTGGCGCAGTGCTTCCGGATAGTCGCCGCTGTCGAAGTGCTTGTTGGTGATGTTGTCGAACGGCATCTGCTGCGGCTTGACCAGGTTCTTGAGGCGCACCTCGTGCGGCTCGAGCCCGGCCTCGCGCGCGACGGCATTGAGCACCAGCTCCAGCGCAAAGCAAACGCCGGTGCGCGCCACCCCACGATAGGGCAGGATCGGACACTTGTTGGTGGCGACCGAGAAGGTGCGACAGCGATAGGCCGGGAAGTCGTAGGGGCCAGGCAGGATGCTCGCCACCTGCGCTGCCTCCAGGCACGCGGAGAACGGATACGC
>DATLHT010000134.1:0-13777 GCA_035539795.1 Burkholderiaceae bacterium | reverse complement strand
ATTCACCGCATGCGCCACCGCAGCCTCCTGCTCGGCCTTGTCCACTGCAGTATAGGCGGCGGGATTGACGATGACATCAGGCCGCAGTTCCCGCACGATCTGCCGCAAGGCATCGGGGCGGGTCAGATCGCAGGCCGTGCGGTCCATTGCCAGCACTTCGCCAAGCGGCGCGAGGCTGCGTTGCAGCTCGAAGCCGACCTGGCCATTGCAGCCGGTGACCAACAGGCGGGGCATGGCACGCTCAGGCTGCATATTGCTTGCTGACCCAGTTGCGATACTCGCCCGACATCACGTCCTGCACCCAGGCCTGATTGTCCAGATACCATTGCACGGTCTTGCGCAGCCCGGTCTCGAAGGTCTCCGCCGGCTTCCAGCCCAGTTCGCGTTCGAGTTTGCGCGCGTCGATGGCGTAGCGGCGGTCATGGCCGGGGCGATCTTTCACGAAGGTGATCTGGTCGCGATAGGAACCAGTTGCCTTGGGTTGCATCTCGTCGAGCAGGTCGCACAAGGTGTGGACCACTTCGAGGTTGGTCTTTTCGTTCCATCCACCCACGTTGTATGTCTCGCCGGTCCGTCCGCGCGCGAGCACTTCGCGAATGGCTGCGCAATGGTCACCGACATACAGCCAGTCGCGCACGTTCTTGCCGTCGCCATAGATAGGCAGCGGCTTGCCGGCCAGCGCATTGGCAATAACCAGGGGAATCAATTTTTCGGGGAAATGATACGGGCCATAGTTGTTCGAACAGTTCGTCGTCAGCACCGGCATGCCGTACGTATGGTGGTAGGCGCGCACGAGATGGTCGGACGCTGCCTTGCTGGCCGAATACGGGCTGTTCGGTGCGTATGCGGTAGTTTCGGAAAACTGGGGATCCGTCTCCGACAGCGACCCGAAGACTTCATCGGTCGACACATGCAGAAAGCGGAAATTTGCCTTGGCATCGTCTTCCAGCGTGTTCCAGTAGGCGCGTGCCGCCTCGAGCAGCGTGAAGGTGCCGACGATATTGGTCTGGATGAATTCGGCCGGACCGTGAATGGAACGGTCGACGTGGCTTTCCGCGGCAAAATGGACCACGGCGCGCGGCTTGTACTGGGCGAACAGGGTATCCAGCGTGTCCCGGTCACAGATATCTGTGTGGGAAAAAACATGGCGCGAGTCAGATTCGAGCGGCGTCAGCGTCTTGAGGTTGCCGGCATAGGTCAGTTTGTCGATATTGACTATCCCATCGGCGTGCACGCCTTGGGTGGCAAACCAGTCCAGAACAAAATTACCGCCGATAAAACCCGCTCCACCCGTGACAAAAATATGGGCCAAGTCGAGTACTCCCTGTGAGTGATAAAACGCATCACATCGCGGAGAAAACCGCATGCCTTCAGTGCAAGGCCTGACCGATGTGTGCGTATGTTGTAAATTTGCCGCTATTCTAACCGAGGGAACCCCTGTCGTTACCGTGCTTCATGCTGATTTTGTACCGGGGTGTAACACGTGCAACTCTCCCCGGACGTCGGGATTGCGCCAGGGTTCCATTCGTGCTCCGACTCTCTATGTGATCTCAAATGCCTGACCTCCCGTTACATCCCGCAATGCCTCGCTACGCCATTGGCGACATCCAGGGCTGCCATGCTGCGCTGTTGCGCCTGCTTGATCGGCTGCCTGCCGATGCCCTGCTCTGGCTGACCGGCGACCTTGTCAATCGCGGGCCGGACTCCGTTGCTACGCTGCG
The DNA here is from genome assembly GCA_035539795.1 of Burkholderiaceae bacterium. Taxonomy (GTDB): domain Bacteria; phylum Pseudomonadota; class Gammaproteobacteria; order Burkholderiales; family Burkholderiaceae; genus Imbroritus. The sequence goes on along the minus strand of DATLHT010000134.1, from coordinate 12,056 downwards.
GGTCGTGCGGGATATGGGCGACCGCGCCCGCACAGTGCTCGGCAATCACGACATCCACCTGCTGGCGGTGGCCGCCGGGGTCCGCAAGCCGGGCCGCCAGGACACCCTGGACGAGCTGTTGCAGGCTCCAGATGCGGAGGATCTCCTGTCGTGGCTGCGTCATCAGCCGCTCGCTATTGCCGAGCAGGGCTTCCTGATGGTCCATGCCGGGGTGCTGCCGCAATGGACAACAGAACAGGTACTTGCCCTGGCTGCGGAAGTCGAGGCACAGCTACGCGGACCAGGCTGGAAGGAGTTCCTGGGTGCCATCTTCGGGCCGGGCGGCGAACGTTGGAGCAGTGATCTGCAGAGAACTGAGCGCCAGCGCGTCATCGTCAATGCGCTCACCCGCATCCGTTTCTGTACTGCGGACGGCGTCATGGATCTGAAAACCAAGGAAGGCGCAGGCGGCGCTCCTGCAGGCCATATGCCATGGTTCGACGTTCCGGACCGTCAGACTCGTGACACGGTGCTCGTCACAGGCCACTGGTCGACGCTCGGCCTGGTGCTGCGCGATAACCTGATTGCACTCGATACCGGGTGTGTCTGGGGAGGATGCCTGTCGGCGGTACGCCTGGATCCAGATCCTGCGCTACGTGTGGTTGAGCAGGTGAAATGTCCGCAGATGCAGGATCCGCACGGCTGAGCCCAGTGACGGGGGCTCAGCCCCCTGTCGAGGCACGATCAGAAAGCAGCGAAGCGGTTCTTGCCAGGGCGGGCGGCAGAGACGACACAAACGGCATCACGGAGTGACATCAACCCGGATGCCGGAAGCAGCTTGATAGCGCCTCCTATAACAGGCGCCGGATCGCCTCGCTTCCCAACTCGGCCAGCTCACGGCGCGTGCGCTCGTCAGTCGGTAACGGCTCGCCCACAGTAAGTCGGGCGCGGATCGGCGGTGCACGCAGGATGGCATCGAGGGACTGCAACAAGGTCAGTTCACCGATGTAGGCGGGAATCGGGGTCCACTCACCGGTCTGTTCATCGAGATAGCGCAAACCGACGGGCTGCACTGGTACGCCCGCGTGGAGCGGCGCCTGCATCAGGTTGGCATGGAAGGGCAGGATGTCGCGCCCGTCGCCGGTCGTGCCTTCGGGGAACACGCAAACGATATCACCCTGCTGCATGTGCTCGACCAGGTCGTGCATCATGCGCCGCGCATCACGCTTGCGGTTGCGGTCGATGAAGAAGGTGCCGGTCTTGGCGCACAGCCAGCCGATGACGGGCCAGTTGCGGATCTCCGATTTGGCGACGAACCGCACTGGCTGCCACGCATTGATCAGATAGATATCGAGCCACGAGATATGGTTGGCAATCACCATGAAACCGCGCTCTCCGCTTTCACCGCGCGCCAGCGGGGCCAGCTCGCGCACCTCCAGTCGCACGCCGCATAGTTGCAGCAGACGATGCGACCAGCGCCGGATATGGCGGTGGCGCGCGGCATGGCCGGACCACGGGAACACCACCGCGCAGATGGTAACTCCCCAGACGATATGGCCGGCGAGACGGGCTTTCTTGAGCCAGATCACGATGAATCAGTGCGCGCCAAACGCGACATGGCCGCCCACGATGGTCATGCGGACACGGCCCGGCATTTCGTAGCCTAGGAACGGGGAATTCTTGCCCTGGCTCTTCAGCTGCTTGGCCTCCACCTTCCACGTCGCCGCCGGATCGAACACGCACAGGTCGGCGGCGCTGCCGACGGACAAGGTACCGAGCGGCAGATTCAGCACGCGTGCGGGATCCGCGGTGATGCGTGCCAGTGCCTGCGACAGGGGAATGCGGTGCTCGGCGGCCCAGCGCAGCACCAGCGACAGCAGAAGTTCCAGGCCCGTCGCACCGGGCGAGGCCTCGGCGAACGGCAGCAGCTTTTCATCGTCGTCCACCGGCGTGTGGTCCGAGCAGATGGCGTCGATGGTGCCATCGATCAGGCCGGCGACGATCGCATCGCGGTCGCGTCCGCCACGCAGTGGCGGCACCAGGCGCATCTGCGGATCGAAGTAGCCGATATCGACATCGGTCAGCGCGGTGTGATGGACGTTGACGTCGCAGGTCACGTTCAGCCCCTCAGCCTTGGCATGGCGGACCAGCGCGATGCCTTCGGCGGAGGACAGGCGGCACAGGTGCACGCGGCCGCCGACCATGCGCATCAGTTCGAAGATGGTATGCAGGCGCACCGTTTCCGAGATCACCGGCACACCCGACAGGCCGAGCCGCGATGCCACGGCACCGCTCGCCGCTACGCCACCCTTACCGAGATAGGGGTCCTCGGGACGCAGCCAGACGGTAAAGCCGAAGGTCTGCGCGTACTGCATGGCGCGCATCAGGATCTGGCTGTCGACGATCGGTGCATTAGCCTGCGAGAACCCCACGCAGCCGGCGTCGGTCAACTCCGCCATCTCGGTCAGCACCTCGCCTTTCAGCCCGACGGTCAGCGCGCCGAGCGGATAGACGTGCGCCTGGTTCAGGTTGCGCGCGCGGAACTTAAGCATTTCCACGAGGCCTGGCTCATCAAGCACCGGATCGGTATCGGGCGGACACACGAGCGAAGTCACGCCACCAGCCATGGCGGCCGCCATTTCCGATTCGAGCGTCGCCTTGTATTCCTGGCCTGGCTCGCGCAGGCGCGCCGACAGGTCGACCAGGCCTGGGGCCACGACCAGTCCGGAGACATCGATCACCTTGTTGGCATGGAAATCCGCCGGGGCCTGCCCCATGCCAACGATCTTGCCGGCCGCCAGGAACACGTCATGCTGGCCGTCGATACCGTTGGCCGGATCGATGACTCGTCCACCCTTGAGTTGCAATTTCATCTGCTGTTTGCTCCGTCACTCCCGCCCGGCGGGAACCCACTCATGTATTGCTGTTCCGGACGCCGCGCGATATTCACCATCGGCACGGCTGCGCGTCATTCCTGCAATCAGTCGCTATTGCCGGCCACGATGCCCATGACGGCCATGCGTACGGCAATGCCGAATGTCACCTGATTCAGGATCACCGACTGCACGCCATCGGCGACTGCCGAGTCGATTTCCACGCCGCGGTTCATCGGCCCCGGGTGCATGACGATGGCATCCGGCTTGGCCAGCGCCAGACGCTCCGGCGTCAGGCCATAGGCCTTGAAGTATTCCTGTGCGGATGGCAGCAAGGCGCCGCTCATGCGTTCGTTCTGCAGGCGCAGCATGATGATCACGTCCACGCCCTTGAGACCTTCGGCGATGTCGTGGAATACGCGTACGCCCATCTGCTCGAGCGCGCCCGGCAGCAGCGTGCGCGGGCCGATGGCACGCACTTCAGGCACGCCCAGCGTGGTCAGCGCATGGATGTCGGAACGCGCCACGCGCGAGTGCAGGATATCGCCGACGATGGCCACCGTCAGGTTGGTGAAGTCCTTCTTGTAATGCCGGATGGTGTACATGTCCAGCAGGCCTTGCGTGGGGTGCGCATGGCGGCCGTCACCGGCATTGATCACGTGCACGTGCGGTGCGACGTGCTGGGCAATCAGGAATGGCGCACCCGAGCTGGCATGGCGCACCACGAACATGTCGGCATGCATGGCCGACAGGTTGTTGATGGTGTCGAGCAGCGACTCGCCCTTGCTGGTGGATGACGCATTGATGTTCAGGTTGAGCACGTCGGCAGACAACCGCTTGGCAGCGATTTCGAAGGTCGTGCGCGTGCGCGTGGAGTTCTCGAAGAACAGGTTGAAGACACTCTTGCCACGCAGCAAGGGGACCTTCTTGACTTCACGGTCCGAGACTGAGACGAACTGGCTCGCGGTGTCGAGGATATGCGTGAGCATATCGCGTGACAGCCCCTCGATCGACAGCAAGTGCTTCAGCTCGCCGTTGCGGGTAAGCTGGGGGTTGCGGAACATCTTGTTCATGCGCGTTTTTTCCGGCAATTGGGTGACAACTAAGCGGCAATCAAGCAGATGGAGCGGCGGACGAAACGGTATCGAACACGAAGCGGCCATCGGCTTCCTGGCGCAAGGCAAGCTGTGCATCGGCTGGCAGGCTCACGACGGCGCCCACGAAGGGGGTGTCGATGGGCAACTCGCGCCCGCCACGGTCAGCCAGCACGGCCAGCGCCACGCGCGCGGGGCGGCCATAGTCGAACAGTTCGTTCACGGCGGCGCGGATCGTCCGGCCGGTCGCCAGTACGTCGTCCACCAGCAGGACCGAGCGGTCGAGCACATCGAACGGCAAGGTCGTCGGCGCGGCCTGGCTATGCAGGCCTTTCTTGGCATAGTCGTCACGATGGAAGGCTACGTTGATCACGCCGTGCTCGGACAACCCGAGGTCGGCCGCCAGGCGCGCCGCAATCCACGCGCCGCCGCTATGGATGCCAGCGATGGACCAGGATCCGGCGGTGAGCTGCGGTCCGAACGCCGCCCGCAGTTGCGCCAGAAGCGTCTGGTACAGGGCTTCTGCATCGATCGAAGAAACTGTCATGCTGTCGCTTGCTCGTCGAAATACTGTTGAAGGATGACGCGCGCCGCCTCGGCATCGAGCGCCCCACGTTGCGCCCCGGCGGAGCGCGCGGCGACGGAGGAGAAGCTTTCATCGACCCAGCTGACCGGCAGGCCAAACCGGCCGTGCAGCTGGTTGCCGAAACGCCGCGCGTAGCCGATGGCTGGCTGCGGTCCGCCCGGCCCTTCCGGGTGGTGTGGCATGCCGACCACGAGCTGCACCGGCTGCCATTCGGCAATCAGGCGCGCCACCGCATCGAAGCGGGTCGCCGTATCGAGGTTCTGGATGATTTCGAGCGCGCGTGCGTCGCGCGTCACGGTATTGCCGACCGCAACGCCAATCCGCTTGGCGCCGTAGTCAAAGGCGAGCACAGTGCCCGCGGGCTGCTCAGGCATGCCCGGCCTCACCGGAAAGCATGGTGAGGTCGATACCCAGAAGGCCGAGGGCGGCGGAGAAGCGGCCGTCGGCAGGCACGTTGAAGATGATGTCGGGATCGGCTTCCACGGTGAGCCAGCCATTCTGGCCAAGCTCTTCCTCGAGCTGGCCGGCCGTCCAGCCGGCGTAGCCAAGCGTCATCAGGAAGCGGTGCGGGCCGCTGCCATCGGCCACGGCTTCGAGCACGTCCTTGGAGGTCGTCATTTCCAGTCCGCCCGGCACGGTCAGCGAGGACGAGAAGGTGCCTGTGGCGTCATGCAGCACGAAACCCCGCTCAGTCTGTACCGGCCCCCCGTAATACACGGGCTGCTGCGCCAGCGGCTGGATCTCGAGCTTGAGATCCACCTTGTCGAACAAGGTCGCCAGGTCGAGGTCGATCGGACGGTTGATTACCAGCCCGAGCGCCCCGCGCTCATTGTGCTCGCACACATACACGACTGTTCCGGAAAACAGGGGATCGGCCATGCCGGGCATGGCGATGAGAAACTGATTGGTCAGGTCGATGGGCGCGTCGGAACGCATGGCACTGGACATAGTAGCTATATTTTATCAAATCGGATTGCCGGCGGGCGATTCCGTCGAAGCAAATGCCGCAGGGGCCCGCCACATCACCCGTACGCCCCCTGGCCTGCCGCTTCTGCCCCGCTCGCCAACCGCGCCAGATCATCGGCCTCCAGCCACATCCACGCGCCCCGCTCGAGGCTGTCCGGCAGGACCAGTCCGCCGATCTGACTACGATGCAATGCCGCGACGTGATTGCCAGCGGCAGCGACCATCCGTTTCACTTGGTGGTACTTCCCCTGGGTCAGCGTCAGGCGCAAACCATGTGACCCAACCTGCTCACAACCTTGCGCGGCCACCGGCTCCGGCTCGTCCTCCAGCACCACGCCGGCGAGCAGGCTGGCCACCTGTTCCGGCTGCACGGCCTCGCTCGTCTGTACTTCGTACACCTTCGGCACCTTGCGGCGCGCGGAACTGTAGCGATGGATGAACTGCCCATCGTCCGACAGCAGCAGCAGGCCGGTGGTGTCCTGGTCGAGGCGACCGATGCACTGCACGCCGCGCAGACGTAGCTCCGGAGGCAGCAAGGTCAGCACGGAGGGATGGTGCTGCGGCTTCTGCGAGCATTCGTAGCCCGCCGGCTTGTACAGCGCGACGTAGGCGTGCGCGCGATAGCGCCAATCGACGCCATCGACCGTCAGCACGCGCCCGTCCGGCATGAAATCGGCGCGCGGATTGTCACACAGCTCGCCATCGACCAGCACATCGCCGGACTGAATCATTTGCGCGCACTGCCGGCGCGAACCAAACCCCTGGGACTGAAGAATGCGATCAAGTGTCATGGGGCGAAGGGTAACGGATATTCGCAGCCACGGCATAATTTGACGTGCCTTGATCGGATAGACATGCCACCATGCGATACCGATCCTGCCAGGAAAACCGATCACACTGGCCGCCCTGGTCATTTTCCCAACCTGTTGACACTGTTGATGCCTGCCCGCCCCGCTTCCGATGGCGCCACGACCACCGCTGCCGCCTGCACTTCCCACCCGTTCCGCCGAGGCCTGGTATGGTTTCGCCGCGACCTCCGCTGCGTCGACCATACGGCGTTACACCATGCCCTGGCGCAATGCGAGACCGTGTTCTGCGCCTTTGTCTTCGATCCAGAGCTGCTTGAACCGCTGCTCCACGCCCCTGATCAGGCAGGGCATCGACGGGTGGCCTTTCTCCATGGCTGCGTGGCGGCGCTCGACGCGGCGCTGGCACCCAGCGGCAACCGCCTGATCGTGCGGCATGGGCGCGCCGTGGAAACGCTCGCCGACCTGGTCGAGACACTCGGCATCGACGCCCTGTTCTACAACCGCGACTACGAGCCGGCAGCCATCGCCCGCGACCGGGCCGTGACGGAACGCCTGCAGCAACTGTCCTGCGTAAGCTTCGACTTCAAGGATCAAGTGATCTTCGAGCGCGGCGAAGTGCTGACCGCGCAAGGGCAACCGTTTTCGGTATTCACACCCTACAAGAACGCGTGGCTGCGGCAACTGGCCCCAGCCGATCTGGCACCGCGGGATGTCACGCTGCGCGCGGCGCCTGCTGCCGGACGGACATGCGTATCGACCCTACCCACGCTGCAACAACTCGGGTTCGGCACGGACCCTGGGCCATTGCATCTCGCCCCCGGCAGCGCGGCAGCCGATGCCTTGCTCGACGATTTCCTGACGCGGCTCGACGATTACCAGACACGTCGTGACTTTCCCGCCGTGCGCGGCCCAAGCTATCTCTCCGCCCATCTGCGTTTCGGTACCATATCGATCCGCACGCTCGCGGCATGCGCGCACCAGCGGATGCTGACAGGCAGCCGCGGCGCGGAAACGTGGCTGTCGGAACTCATCTGGCGCGATTTCTACATGATGATCCTGGCACATCATCCGCGTGTGGCAGCCGGCGAATCGTTCAAACCCGAATATGACCGCATCCGCTGGGCGCAAGGCGCGGCGGCCGATGAAGCCTTCGCTGCCTGGTGCGCCGGGCACACCGGTTATCCGCTGGTCGATGCCGCCATGCAGCAGCTCAACACCACGGGCTACATGCACAACCGCCTGCGCATGGTAACCGCCAGCTTTCTGTGCAAGGATCTCGGGATCGACTGGCGACGTGGCGAAGCGTACTTCGCAGCGCGTCTCACCGACTACGATTTCGCCGCGAACAATGGCGGATGGCAATGGGCGGCGTCCAGCGGCTGCGATGCGCAACCGTACTTCCGCATCTTCAATCCGGTCACCCAGTCGACGCGCTTCGATCCACAGGGGAAGTTCATTCGCCGCTACCTGCCACAACTGGCCGGCTTGCCGGACCGGGCCATCCACGCGCCGTGGACGGCACCCGCTGCCGTGCTGGCAGAAGCTGGCGTGACGCTGGGCGACAACTATCCGCACCCGCTGGTAGACCACGCACTGGCGCGGCAACGGACACTGGAACGCTATCAGGTGGTCAAGTCCCGCAGCCCGGCGGATGCAGCACCGCCGGACGGGGATCAGGAATAGGAAAACAGAAGCGTGGCCGGCGCCGGGCCACAAAGGCATGCGGCGCTACGCACCGCAGCGCCACTGGCTGGCGTCAGAGCGCCACCATCTCGAAGTCTTCCTTGCGGGCCCCGCACTCCGGGCAGGTCCAGTTGATGGGCACGTCTTCCCATTTGGTGCCGGGGGCGATGCCGTCATCCGGCGCACCGGTTGCTTCATCGTAAATCCAGCCACAAATCAGGCACATCCAGGTCTTGTATTCCATAACTCCACGTCGATTCGGCGTCGATCCATTAAAATTCAGCGCAGATGGTACCCTAATCGGTGCAGTCGAGACCAGAAATCTCCGCTGCGCCACTCAACTTCCCGGGTAATTTCCGCTGCAGATGCAAGACATTGCAGCGCAAATCCACCAGGATCGGGTCCGGTTCCCCACTTCCGTTTTTCAGGTCAGCGACATGTCCCGTAACCAGCAACTCTTCGAACGCGCCCAGCAAACCATTCCTGGTGGCGTCAACTCGCCCGTGCGCGCCTTCCGCTCCGTCGGTGGCACGCCCCGCTTCATCGAGCGCGCCAGCGGCCCGTATATGTGGGACGCCGACGGCACGCGCTATATCGACTACATCGGCTCGTGGGGCCCGATGATCGTGGGTCACGCCCATCCCGAGGTCGTGCAAGCCCTGCGTGAAACAGTCGATCGCAGCTTCTCGTTCGGCGCACCGACCGAGGCTGAAATCACCATTGCCGAGGAAATCTGCAAGCTGATGCCCTCGATGGAGCAGGTGCGCATGGTGTCCTCCGGCACCGAGGCCACCATGAGCGCGCTGCGGCTGGCGCGCGGCTTCACCGGCCGCGACCTCATCATCAAGTTCGAAGGCTGCTACCACGGCCACGCCGACAGCCTGCTGGTCAAGGCCGGCTCGGGCCTGCTGACGTTTGCCGATACCACGAAGAACGCGCCCTCTTCGGCCGGCGTGCCAGCCGATATCGCCAAGCACACCATGGTGCTCGAGTACAACAACGTCGAACAGCTGAAGGAAGCGTTCGCGAAACATCGCGGCGAAATCGCCGCCGTGATCGTCGAGCCGGTGGCCGGTAACATGAACCTGGTGCGCGCGTCGCAGGATTTCCTGCAAGCCATGCGCGACCTGTGCACGGCCGATGGCGCGGTGCTGATCCTCGATGAAGTGATGACCGGCTTCCGCGTAGCACTCGGCGGTGCGCAGAGCCTCTATGGCATCCGCCCCGACCTCACCTGCCTCGGCAAGGTCATCGGCGGCGGCCTGCCGGCGGCGGCTTTCGGCGGCCGGCGCGACATCATGGCCGCGCTCGCGCCGCTGGGCGGTGTGTACCAGGCCGGCACGCTCTCCGGCAATCCGCTGGCGGTGGCCGCCGGCCTGACCACGCTGCGCCTGATCCAGAAACCTGGCTTCCACGATGCCCTGGCAGCGCAGACGCGCAAGCTGGCCGATGGCCTCGTGACGCTCGCGCAAGAAGCGGGTGTGCCGTTCAGCGCCGATACGGTGGGTGGCATGTTCGGCCTGTATTTCCGCGCCGAGGTGCCACGCAGCTTTGCCGAGGTCACGCAAAGCGATACGGCTGCCTTCAACCGCTTCTTCCACTCCATGCTCGATGCGGGTGTCTATCTCGCGCCATCGGCATTCGAGGCCGGGTTTGTGTCCGCGACGCACGACGATGCAGTGATCGAGGCCACGCTGGAGGCTGCGCGCACGGCGTTCGGCAAAGTGCGCGATTAGGTTTTTGGCGGACTAGGGCTGCGCCTGGGCGTGCGCTGTCCTGAGCCGCTCACCGCAGTCAATCGAACTCATAGATCGCCTTCCTCCTGCGATCGAGCAGCACGCGCACCTCCGCAACCTTGCCGGGAAGGGCCTTCTCCAAAGGCCCGATGACCGCTTTCAATCCGCTCTCTGGAAATCGCCAGGCATTCGAAAACGGACTCGCCCTGAGGTGCTGCCGCTTGAGATACTGCCGATACTGTTTTTCGCGGTCAGGATCAAACTGTATTTGGAGTCCCCGCAAGGTGACACGTGCCAACGTCTCCAGGTGGCGCGCATGTTCATCATTGAGCGGCGGGCGGCGCTGGAGTGCCTCGACCATGAACTGGCACAGCCCCTCGAGGGTCGGGTGATTGGCGCGACTGCCCTGCAGGGTGAACGGGAAAAACGCCTCGTCAAGCCGCTCATGATACTTCTCGCCCTTGCGCTCAGGGTTTAGGACCTGATGGATGTCGAGTTTCTCTGCTGTATCTAGCTGCCGCGACAGCTGTGCTGCCAGTTCCGCAACCACGCGTGCGCACAGCGTGTCACTCAGCTGCTGCGGCGCATGCTCGGCGAACAGCCCCACGAGTCGAAGAAACGCATCGCGGGCCCCGCCCCGCATCATGGAGGTGACATCAAGCTCGTCCAGCTTCCACGCAGCAGGCAAGTTCGCCTGTAACACAGCCGCCTTCAACTCAGCAAGGTTCGGGCGCCACTCGTGCGCCTCCATATCCGCTCCTACCATGTAAGACAGGATATCCACCAGCGCGTGCGAGCCATCCTCTGCCCCCTGCACGAACGACTTCAGATATGGATGCCAATTTTTTTTGACAAGCCCGACATCGTCAAAATCTGCGGCGAGGATATCCCGCAGTTTGTCCACGCCTCCTTCGCTCGCGGCGAGACCCGTGAGCATGTCTCTGAACGGCAGGTCGGTCAGCGCCGTGTAGATGTGATGCGCGTCATAGAGCAACGCCCGCAGCAGCGGCGCGGAAAGCTCACAGTGAAAGGTGACGTCATGCTGCGCAACGGCGCCTTCTTTCCGATATGCCTTCTCCTGGGCGACATAATCAGGCGCTGCCGGCTGCAGCAGGTGAATCATGATGCCCGGGATCCTCTTGAAGTATTTACCGAGCTGTTCCGCCGTCAACAGGTCCTGCAACTTGACGTCCGACGGCTGGCCTGGAATCAGATTGATCCGCGTCTCGCGATGCGTATCGTCAGGATCAAACAGCGCGATCCTGTCTTCGCGAATGGAAAGCATCAGGGCATGCCCGCCGAGGCGCAGAAAGGTCACATGCTCTGGCTTGTCAGATGTCAACTCGCTGCGGAGTTCATCGATCACGGCGCCAAACTGCTCCATGGACAAATAGTGCGTGTGCGGCGCATTTCTGCGCATGTGGGCGTACAGGCCGTCGATATCCTGGGGTAGGCTCTGGCCAATAGTGGCTTGATCCCTGAAGTGTTTTTGAAAGTCAAATTCCTCACCAGCATGCGTCAGACGCCAATGGGCCGCGGCGGTGACGAGATGGCGGCAATACGCTTTCGCTGATGCGCTGCGGCTCCCTGGCAACATCGCGACGCCATTCAGATTCTTTTTTCCCACGCCCGGCGGCCAGTAGTATTTCTTCTCCTCGATAGCCGGCCGATCGGCCTTCTCCTTCATCACCAGCCCGGATGCTTCCCCCCTGGCAAGCACCTCGCCCAGCCGTTGGGGACGCCCGGCGTGCCCGGTCTTGCCAGGCCCTGCGGTAGTAACGACTGCCGCCTCCGCGCGCGCGCCCCTGGATGACGAACTGTTTGTACTTGCTGTCGTCGTCGTGACTTTCGTGGTCACCGTCGTGGTCACCTTGCTGGCCACAGCCCCGCTCCCGGCGTGGTCCTGGTGATGAGGCGAATGGCCTTGTCTGACCTGTCTTTGGGACGGTGGGCTTTCATCACGCCGCGCTTTGTCACCGTGCCCCCGGTTGGCGGAGGGCGATGCCGAGGACGACGTGGCGGTCTGCTGTGCCGTTGTGCGCCCCCTGGTCTGCGCAGGGGGCGACGGGCTCCGGCGAGCCGAACCACGATTACGCGCAGCCGATGGCATCGTCGCCTGTTCTCCCGATGTGCGGGCGCGGGCATGGTTGTTCGCGCCACCGCTCGTCTCACCCGTCTGCGAGGCCGGGTGATTGGTCGTCCGCGAGAACGCCTCACCGCTAACCGTCGTCTGAGGGGCTGCGCTACTGAGAGACATCTCGCGTACGTTCACGCGCCGCTCGTTAGTACGAGAGGCACGAGGAGATTCCCGCGGCCCCGTGGTACACCGG
>DATLHT010000133.1:0-2977 GCA_035539795.1 Burkholderiaceae bacterium | reverse complement strand
GTGCCGATCGGTGCGGCGGCGAATGCCTCGGGCGTCGGCAGCTTCGACGTGTAGGCCTTGGGCACGATAAACAGGAAGCCCGCCACCTTGTTCATGAACACACCGTCGGGCTGCTTCAACTTGACAACCACCGTGGTCGGCGACGGCGTCTCGATGCTATCGACCACCGGCGCGAAGTACACGCGGCGCGTACTCTTGGAAGCCGGATCGATAATGCGTTCGATGGAGTACTTCACATCTTCCGAGGTGAAGGGATCGCCATTGTGGAACTTGATACCCTTGCGCAGCGTGAAGGTATACGTGAGGCCGTCGGGCGACATCTTGTAGTTTTCCGCCATGCGCGGAATCACGTTACCCTTGGCATCGAAGCCGTACAGGGTATCGTAGATCTGCATGGCATAGCGCTGCGAATCGCCGCTCGCCGTAACCTGCGCGTCGAGACTCTGGATCTCCTTGTCCAGCGCCACGACCACCGTGTTCTTATCCACCGCCGGCGTGGTCTTGTCCGCCGCAATTGCGACCCCTGCGGCCAGCAGCGCGGCCCCCACCATCATCCCTACCAATCGCTTTACTTTCATGCTCCGACCTCACATTGACCACATAGTGGAATAATTATGTTGTATAGAACTACATGAAACGGCATTGAAGAATGCGCTTTAAAGCTAATAACTTCAATGGTGAATGTCAATGCGCAATATTACCGAGGATGGTGTACGATGAGCTGTGGAACACTTATGATATTTCCGCATTTCAATATATGGATCTTGCTTCGCACAATGTGAAGCCCCAAAAAAACACTGAGACATGGACAAGACTCGGATTGAAGACTTACTGCACCGCCGCGCAGCAGTTCGCGAGGCCACACCGCCCGCCGCACTGGACAAGCTGCGTACCGCCGGCAAACTGACGGCGCGTGAACGCGTCGATACCCTGCTCGACCCGGACAGTTTCGTGGAGCTGGGGATTCTCGGCCGCAGCGGCCACGCCAAGCTGAAGGACCGCACGCCGGCAGACGGCGTGGTCTGCGGACATGGCACCATCAACGGCCGCATCGTCTATGTGGCGGCCGACGACCCGACGGTACTCGGTGGCACGCGCGGCCGCGTGGGCGAAGTCAAGATCAACCGCACCCGCGCGCTGGCACTGAGCCACGGCAAGCCGTTCATCGCTCTGATGGAAGCCGGCGCCGCGCGCGTGCAGGAAAGCTATGGCGCCATGGCCGCCGCCATGGGCACCCGCTTCGGCGATCATTTCCGCATGTCGGGCCGCATTCCGCAGGTCGCCGGCATCATGGGCCCGGCATTCGGCGGGCCGTCGTTCACCGCAGCGCAATCGGACTTCACGACCCTGGTCAACAAGACCGGCTTCATGGGCATGTCCGGCCCCCTGGTGGTCAAAGTCGGCATTGGCGGCGAAGTGACCAGCGATGAAATCGGCGGTGCGGAGATCAGCAGTACAGTCACCGGCCAGACCGACCACGTCGGCGAACACGAGCAGGACAGCCTGCAGGCCATCCGCGATTTCCTCTCCTTCTTTCCGGATAACTGCGATGAGTTGCCGCCCGTGGCCGAGCCGCGCCCGGCGCTACTCGACACAGAGGAAGGCAAGGAAAAACTGCGCGCGATGATTCCGGAGTCGAGCCGGCAGGCCTATGACATGCGCAAGGTCCTGGCGCTGATCGTCGATGCCGGCGAAATCTTTCACTATCGCCCCCGCTACGGCCCCAACCTGGTAACGGCCCTCGGCCGCATCCAGGGCCAGCCGGTCGGCTTCGTCGCCTCGAATCCGATGGCACGCGGCGGCACACTCGACGAGCGCACCGCACAGAAGCAGCGCAAGTTCATCGACATGTGCGATGCCTTCCATATTCCCCTGGTGTTCATCGGCGATGCGCCCGGCTTCCTCGTCGGTCCGGAAATCGAGAAGCACCGCATGGTGTCGCTCGCTTCTCGCCTGCTCAATACCATGTGCGCCGTCACGGTGCCGCGCGTGACCATCGTTGCGCGCAAGGCCATTGGCCTGGCATATATCGCCCTGGGCGGCCGCGTGACCAACCCCGACAAGCTCGTCGCCTGGCCGACCGCGCACTTCGACGTGATGGGTCCGGAGGCTGGCGTGGAACTGGTCCACGGCAAGGAACTCGCCAAGGCCGAAGATCCGGTCAAGCGCCGCGCGGAGATCATGGAAAAGCTGGAGGCTGAATCAAGCGCCTATGAAGCGGCTGCCATGGGGCTGATCGACGATGTGATCGACCCGGGTGAAACGCGCGAGGTGATCATCGACACACTGGCACGCGCCAGGGCGCGCTACAAGCCGGGCTTCAAGCACCGTATCGATCCGTGAGGCAACATGACTGTCGACCTGCACATTGAGGAAGGGATTGCGCTGGTCACGCTGAACCGGCCAGCGGCGCTCAACGCCATCGACTATCCGATGCGGCGCGCTATCCAGGGACTGTGGCCGCAGCTTCAGGACGATCCGGCCGTGGATGTAATCATCCTGACCGGCGCCGGCGACAAAGCCTTCTGCGTCGGTTCGGACCTGAAGAACACCCCGCCGCCCGATACCTCATTCGCGCAGGAAACCTTCGGCGCGGGCGCCAACGACTCGCTGCTGACAGGGCTCGACACCGACAAGCCGATCCTCTGCGCCTTCAACGGCTCGGCGTACGGCGGCGGGCTGGAACTGGGACTGGCGGCCGACATCCGTATCTGCGCGCCGCATGCCAAGTTCGGCCTGCCGGAAGTGCGCGTCGGCACCCTGCCTGGCTCCGGCGGCACGCAGCACCTGCCGCGCCTGATCGGCGACACCAACGCCATGTACATGCTGCTGACCGGTGACAGCATCGATGCCGAGACCGCGCTGCGCGTCGGCCTGGTTAGCCAGGTCGTACCGGCAGCAGAACTGCAGGAGGCTGCCCTGCGTATCGCGCGCCGCATCCGCGCCAATGCGCCGCTGTCCGTACGGGCTGCCAAGC
>DATLHT010000132.1:0-5691 GCA_035539795.1 Burkholderiaceae bacterium | reverse complement strand
AAGACCGTGTGCAGCAAGCCCTGGCCCTGGTGCGCGAGGTGCGTGCCCTCTGGAGCGGCTGGCTGCGCGACGTCGACCGCCTGTTCCCGCAACTGCAAGACCACAGCCTGCGCGCGAGCTGGAAGACGCAGATCCGCGCGCCGCTGCAGGCCATCTTCACTGGGGCGGCGTTCGGCCCCTTGCTGGCGAATGCACCGCCATCCACCAGCGCGTGCTCAAGGGCCGCGTGTGGGTGGCCCTGCACATGCACGCCGGCGACGGCAACGTGCACACCAACATTCCGGTGAACTCGGACGACTACGAGATGCTGCAGGACGCCCACAAGGCGGTGGACCGCATCATGGCGCTGGCGCGTTCGCTGGACGGTGTGATCTCGGGGGAGCACGGTATCGGTATTACCAAGCTGGAATACCTGACTGAAGAAGAGATCGGCGATTTCCGCGCCTACAAGCAGCGCGTCGATCCGCATGGCCGCTTCAACAAAGGCAAGCTGATGCGCGATAGCGGCATGCCGGCCGACCTGCGCAATGCGTATACGCCGTCGTTCGGGCTGATGGGACACGAGTCGATCATCATGCAGCAGAGCGATATTGGTGCGATCTCGGACAGCATCAAGGACTGCCTGCGCTGCGGCAAGTGCAAGCCGGTGTGCGCCACACATGTGCCGCGCGCCAACCTGTTGTACAGCCCCCGCAACAAGATCCTGGCGACCTCGCTGCTGATCGAAGCCTTCCTGTACGAAGAGCAGACGCGTCGTGGCGTGTCGATCAAGCACTGGGACGAGTTTTCGGACGTGGCCGGCCACTGCACGGTGTGCCACAAGTGCGTGACGCCATGCCCGGTGAAGATCGACTTCGGCGATGTCACCATGAATATGCGCAACCTGTTGCGCAAGATGGGCCAGCGCAAGTTCAACCCGGGCACCGCGGCGTCGATGTTCTTCCTGAACGCGACCAACCCGCAGACCATCAATTTCACCCGCAAGGTGATGATCGACTGGGGTTACAAGGCGCAGCGCCTGGGTCACGAGTTCATGAAGAAGCTGGCGAAGAAGCAGACTGCGCATCCGCCCGCCACGGTTGGCAAGCCGCCGATGCGTGAGCAGGTGATCCACTTCGTCAACAAGAAGATGCCGGGCAACCTGCCGAAGAAATCGGCGCGCGCGCTGCTCGACATCGAGGACAACGAGATCGTGCCGATCATCCGCAACCCGCAGACCACGACGGCGGATACGGAAGCGGTGTTCTACTTCCCGGGTTGCGGCTCGGAGCGCCTGTTCAGCCAGGTCGGACTCGCCACGCAGGCCATGCTCTGGCACGCCGGCGTGCAGACCGTGATGCCGCCGGGCTACCTGTGCTGTGGCTATCCGCAGCGCGGCAGCGGCGACTTCGACAAGGCGGAGAAGATGATCACCGACAACCGGGTGCTCTTCCACCGTGTGGCGACCACGCTGAACTATCTCGACATCAAGACTGTGGTGGTGTCGTGCGGCACCTGCTACGACCAACTGGCCGGGTACCAGTTCGACAAGATCTTTCCCGGCTGCCGCATCATCGACATCCACGAGTTCTTGCTCGAGAAGGGCCTGAAGCTCGATGGCGTGACCGGTACGCGCTACATGTACCACGACCCATGCCACACGCCGATGAAACTGCAGGATCCGCTCAAGACAGTGAACGCACTGATGGGCGCACAGAACGGCAGCGCCGGCGCGATCGAGAAGAACGACCGCTGCTGCGGCGAATCGGGCACGCTGGCGGTGACGCGTCCCGATGTGTCGACGCAGGTGCGCTTCCGCAAGGAAGAGGAGATGCGCAAGGGCGCGGACAAGCTGCGCGACGCCGATGCATTCAAGGGCGAGGTGAAGATCCTCACCAGCTGCCCGTCGTGCCTGCAGGGCCTGTCGCGCTACGACGATGACAGCGGCACCACGGCCGACTACATCGTGGTCGAAATGGCGCGCCACGTGCTCGGCGAGAACTGGCTGGTCGACTTCGTCAACAAGGCCAACAACGGCGGCATTGAACGGGTACTGGTATGAATGGTATGCATGAACCGACAGTCGTGGAAGGCTGCGAGCTCTGCGAGCAGGAAGGCGGTGAGGTGATCTGGCGCCATCCGCTGGCGCGCGTGATCCTGGTCGAAGAAGAGCATTTCCCTGGCTTTTGCCGCGTGGTGTGGAACGACCATGTGGCGGAGATCGGCGATCTGTCCGATGAGGACCGCGACTGGCTGATGCGCGTGGTGGTCACGGTGGAGCGGGCGATCCGCGAGGTGCTGCAGCCGCAGAAGGTGAATATCGCCTCGCTCGGCAACCTCGTGCCGCACATCCACTGGCACGTGATTCCGCGCGATCCGTGGGACAGTTATTTTCCCGATCCCCCGTGGGGCAAGACACCACGGCGCAATGCCGACATCGGCCTGCAGGCGGCACGCCGGGCCCAGTTGCCGCAACTGACCGCGCTGCTGCAGAGCCGGCTCGCAGCGCTCTGAGGCGAGGGTGCATCGGGAGGCGTCAGCGTCTCCTGATGGGTCCCGATATACCTCGACGTTAGTCGTCAGGCTTCCAGATGCGGGCGCATCAGCGCCTCGAACCATTCCACGAAAACTGCCAGCCGCCGCGAGCGTTGGCGCCGGTGCGGATAGACGATCGACACCGGCATGGGCGCGGCGCGATATGCGGGCATGACCTCCACCAGTTGCCCCGCTTCCAGCAAGTCCCCGACGTCATAGCGCGGGATCTGGATCAGGCCCAGTCCGGCGACGCAGCAGGCAATATAGCTTTCCGCATTGTTGGCGATGACCCGGCTCGGCATCTCGAGCGTGTGCGTGTCACTGTGACCCCCACCGTCGGGCGCTACATATTCCCAGGGGACTTCGCGCCCGGTGCGCGGCGAGGCGTAGCCAATGGCCCAGTGCCCGTTCGACAGCTCGCCAGGACGTACCGGCTCGCCATGCGCGCGCAGGTAAGCGGGGCTGGCGCAGTTGATCAGGGCGATCTGGCCGAGCGGCCGCACCACCAGGCTGCTCTCGTGCAGCGTGCCGATGCGTACTGCGCAGTCCACGCCTTCTCCCACGAGATCGATGGCGCGGTCGGTCGACCCGAGCGCCAGCTGCAGCCGCGGATGGCGCTGCAGCAGCCCGGGCAGGGCAGGGGCGATCAGGCGGCGGGCGATGCGACTGGGGACATCGATGCTCAGCCGGCCGGAGACCTGATGCTGGCTGGCCTGGAACAGCTGGTCGATGTCTTCTGCCTCGGCCAGTAGCGGGCGCACGCGCGCCAGCAACTGCTCGCCATCGGCCGTGAGCCGCACCCGCCGCGTGGTCCGGTGCAGCAGGCGCACGCCCAGCCGGGTTTCCATCTGCTGGATCGCCGCGGACACCGAGGCCCGCGGGATGTCGAGGGCCTGCGCGGCCCGGATGAAGCTGCCCATGTCCGCGACCTGGGCGAACACGCGGTACTGGTCGAATCTGTCCATGTGCCGGATCTGCCGATCTCAAGTGAAGGCTGCTCTGGTCAGCCCGCGAATCCGCCCTGATCCAGAAAGGCCTGCTCCTGCGCCGTCATGCTGCGTCCCAGCAGGGCATTGCGATGCGGGAAGCGGCCGAAGCGCCTGATAATCGCCGCATGCGTTTTTGCATGGTCGAGCCACGGACGGCCGATGCGCCGGTTCAGCGCCACGGACAGTTGCTGGTCGGCCATGTTCTCCGAATGTGCAAACGGCAGGTAGAAGAATAGCCGCAATTCGGGATCGACCTGCAGATCGAATTCCATCTCGATGGCCTGCCGGGCAATCCGCCGGGCCTGCGCGTCCGTCGCATACATGCCGGCGGTGTGCCGGAAGGCATTGCGCGGAAACTGATCCAGCAGGATCAGCAGCGCGAGGGCGCCGTCCGCCGTCTCGGCCCAGGCATCGAGCGCGCCGGCAGCGGCGGCGTGGTGCAGATCGAGATAGCGCGCGCGAAACCAGAGATCGAACTGCGGCCGGTGGCTGAACCAGTCGGCACGAACAGCGTGCCACCAGCGCACGATGTCGGTGGCCGTCTGTTCATGGTCGGACTGGCTCGCGTCGTCCGGCGGTATCGCTGGCATGCGTGCCGCCGGATCAGCAGATCGTGCCGCTTGCACAGGACCGCAAGCGCAACCTGCAGGCGCATCGTTGGCGGCAGGCATGCTCACTTCGTGGTGTAGCCGCCATTGATCAGGATCGTCTGGCCGGTGATCCACCAGCCGTCGCTCACCAGATGGCGGATGAACGGCACCACGTCCTCGATGTCCGTCAGGCCCGTCTTGCTGAATGGCGACAGCGCCGCGGCGGTCTTGTGGTAGGCCACGGCGTCTGCACCCTCTGCAGGGTAGAAGAATGGCGTGTCCATCGGCCCAGGGCCGACGGCGGTGACCGAGATGCCGCGCGCGCCGAACTCCTTGGCCGCGGCACGCGTGAAGTGCTCCACGGGCGCCTTGGTGCCGGCATACGAAGCATAGAACGGCGTGAACGCGCCCAGCAGGGACGTGACCAGCGTGCAGATCTTGCCGTTGTCGTTGACATGCTTGCCTGCTTCGCGCAGAAAGAAGAATGCCGACTTGGCATTGACTGCGCTCATCTCGTCGTATTCGGCCTCGGTAATTTCCACGAACGGTTTCTTGAGCACCTTGCCCACGGTATTGATGGCGATGTCGGGCCGGCCGACGGCCGCCACGGCATCGGCGAAGAGCTTCTCCATGGCGGCGGCGCTGGTCAGGTCCGCCTGCAGCGCCACGGCCCGTGCGCCCGCCCGCTCGACCGCCGCCACGGTCTTGTCGGCATCGGCCTTGCTGGCGGTGCTGTTGTAGTGGATGACGACGGCCCGGGCGCCCTGCTCGGCCAGATCGCGCGCGATCAGCCCGCCGAGGTTCTTGGCGCCGCCGGCGATGAGGGCGGTCTTGCCGCGAATGGAATGGTCAGCCATGGCACATCTCCTGTGTGAGTGTCGATGCCTGAGCATAGGCGGAGCGGCGCGAGCGATAAACCGGCTTCCCCTGGATGGATTGTCCGGAATATCGATCCAATCGCGCGTGCGGGGCGGCCGTGGCGGGTTGACCGTACCAATAAAAAACCGGGCCGAAGCCCGGTTTCCGGTTGCCGATCCAGCCGGATCAGAACTTCCAGTTGGCGGTCAGCATGGCCGAGCGTCCCGGTGCGACGTTGGCGAACAGGCCGACGTGCGAGCCGTCGTAGATGGTCTTGTCGGCCAGGTTGTTGACGTTCAGACGCACGTCGAAGTGCTTGTTGAAGCGATAGCTGGCCATCGCATCGAAGCGCCAGTACGACGGCAGCACCAGCGTATTGGCGTCATTGGCAAAGCGGTTGGACATGTAGAACGCGCCGCCGCCGATGGTGAAGGCCGGCGTGATCTTGTACGTGGTCCACAGGCTGAAGCTTTGCTTGGCGACGTACTTGAGTTGCTTGCCGGCATTGCCGCCGGCGCCGTCAGCGAGTAGTTTCGGGTTCAGGTAGGTGTAGCCGCCGAACACGCCCCACTGCGGCGTCACCTGTCCCGAGAAGCCAAGCTCGATGCCGGTGGCGCGGCTCTTGCCGATCAGCTCGATATCGCCGAGCGCGTTTTCGGCGCGCTGGTTTTTCTTCTCGGTGCGGAACACAGCGGCGGTCAGCGAGAGCTGCTCGTCGAGTACGTCCCACTTGGTACCAA
>DATLHT010000131.1:0-9416 GCA_035539795.1 Burkholderiaceae bacterium | reverse complement strand
GTAGAAGTACACCGAACCTTTCGTCAGCCCCGCGTGTGCCCCAAGCTCTTCTGTCGTCGTGGCATGAAATCCCTTCGTGATAAAGAGATGCTCGGCCGATGCCAGAATTTTCTCGATACTGGCGTCGCGCTGTTCTTGCTTGGTCCGTCGTTTCTGTGTTGTCGGCATGGCACCCTGGTTGTCTGTTACACAAAGCATACTGTCCAGAAAGTTAATCTTCCTGCCCAGCCGCAGTGTAAACCATCCCCTCAGTCCCGCCGGACGCGCCCTTCGGTCACTTCCAATGCTCCACGTACCCGCCTTCCCGCCTCTATCTTTTTTCAAGCTATCAAGCAAAAAACTTACTGTCCAGTAAGTATGCTTAATACCATTCGGCACGTCAATCATTTTTTCTCCGCGGCATTCCATGCCAGCTATCCCACGTTGTCGGCCGGAACCGTACGCCGCAGGCCCGTGCTAGCATCAAACCTACCCTGTAGTGCACGCAGTAACGGCCACCAGCTCGCGCCCGTGGCGCGATACACATTCAGAGCGGATGACAGCATGACAACCTATCGTGGCGCCTGCCACTGCGGAGCCGTGCGTTTTGAGATCGATGCGGAGATCGACCATGTGCGCGCCTGCGATTGCTCCGTCTGCCGGCGGCGCGGCGCGCTGATCTACCGGGTGCCAGCCGGAGCATTCCGTTTGCTGACGCCGGTCGCCGATCTGCAGGTCTATCGCTGGGGGTCGATGACGGGCGCGGATTACATCTGCCGCACCTGCGGCATCCTGCCCTTCCGCCAGCCGAGCCACCCCACAGCGGAAGAGCGGGCGGCCGGATTGCGGCCATTCGATGGCTGGGCCATCAATACGCGCTGCCTGATCGACTTCGATGCGGAAAGCGTACCGGTCCGGCGCATTCGGGGCAGCCGGTTGTAGCATCGCCGCATGCATGCGACACTCATGCTGCCGCAGCGCCCCATGCCTGTCTAACGTACGTTGGGCACCTGTTTGAATGCTGTCCAGCAAGAAGGAAATCCATGTCCCTGCGCCATCGCCTTCGTACGACGCTCATCGCCGCGCTCGTGTCGTCCACGCTGCTGTTGCCCGCCACAGGCCATGCCTGTACGCGCTTTGTCTACCTGGGTGCGGACAATCAGGTCATCACCGCTCGCTCGATGGACTGGAAATCCGATATCGGCACCAACCTCTGGGTCTTCCCGCGCGACATGAAACGTTCGGGCGAGGCCGGCCCCAACTCCATCGAGTGGACTTCGCGGTATGGCAGCGTCATCGCCTCGGGCTACGACATCTCTACCACGGATGGCATGAACGAAGCCGGCCTGGTTGCCAACCTGCTATAGCTGGCCGAATCCGCCTATCCCAAGTACGATGGCAAATCGCCGGGACTCTCACTGGCAGCCTGGGCGCAGTATGTTCTCGACAACTATGCGACGGTGCAGGAAGCCGTTGCCGCCCTCGAAAAACAGCCCTTCACGGTAGTAACGAGCAACGTGCCCGGCGAAGACCGGCTGGCGACGCTGCATCTCTCGCTCTCGGACGCGAGTGGCGACAGCGCGATCATCGAGTATATCGACGGTAAACAGGTCATTCACCATGACCGTCGCTACCAGGTCATGACCAACTCCCCGATCTTCGACAAACAGCTTGCGCTGAACGAATACTGGAAAGAGATCGGTGGCACCGTTGTCCTGCCAGGCACGAACCGCGCTGCCGACCGTTTCGCGCGCGCGGCGTTCTACGTCAATGCAATTCCCAAGACCGGCAACGCGGTGGAAACGCTGGCCAGCGCGTTCAGCGTGATCCGCAATGTGTCTGTACCCTTCGGTATCTCCACACCGGATCAGCCGAACATTTCCTCTACGCGCTGGCGCACGCTTGCGGATCACAAGCGCAGACTTTATTTCTTTGAATCGGTACTGACACCCAACTCCTTCTGGGTGGATCTGAACCAGCTCGATTTCTCGCAGCGTACCGGCAAGGTACGCAAGCTCGATCTAGGCCCGGGCCAGTCGCACACGTTTGCGGGTGTGGTCAATGGACACTTCAAGACGTCTGCACCGTTCAGGTTCCTTGGCCTGTAGGTCGAGTTCCACGCAACGTCGCCAGCGACATGGCAGCGATGCGTGGAGTATGATGCCCTGATCGTCCACAACGCTCCTTTGCGCCCCTCCGTGCCCCCTCGAAGGAATGCTCAATGACCGCAACTGCCCGCGCTGAACGCGCCTACACGCTTGATGCTGCTACGCTGATCCGCACTTACATCCGCGCCAAGGATGAAAACCGCCCCCACCTCATGGCACATGCTTTTGCCCCTGATGCCACGCTGCAGATGACGGTAAAGTCCGAGGCTATCTCGTTTCCAGCACGCAGCGAAGGCCTCGCGGCTATCACCGACGTACTGGTGCGGCGTTTTGGCCAGACCTATGACAACGTCTATACCTTCTGTCTCACCGATACCCAGCCGGCATCCGACGCAGCCACCTGCCACTGCGATTGGCTGGTCGGGATGACGGACAAGCAAAGCGGCAATGTGCGCGTGGGTTGCGGCAGCTATCTGTGGACTTTCGTGGGCGGCCATCAGGATCGCTACGTACAGTCGCTGGAAATCGTCATCGAAGCAATGGAAATCCTGCCGGCCGACACAGCGCAGACCATTATCGATGGCTGGCTGGCACAGCTGCCATATCCGTGGTCCACAACCCGGCAGGCGTGCGATGCGGCACCAGCACTCGCTGGACTTGATCCCGTTCTAGCATATTTGCGAGCGTGTAGCCGTTAGTCATCGGCAATTCCAGTTGTCACTCTCGCAGTTTTTTGCGGAGCAACACGCCGCACGCGGATAGTACCGCCACAGAGCGCCATGTCCGGCAACGCGAGGCGTCACGCGACATGCCGGGATGAATAGCCGGGATTCACACCGTTGAATGAACTGATCTCCCCCGCATCACCGTGATGCCAGGGCGATCAGCCATTGCCTCCCAATGCAATTCATCTGAACGGCTCCAGTTTGATCTAGCGCAAAGACATTGCAGTCGCCTTTGCTATCCTTTGATCATAATCGTGGTAACTTTGTCCAGAAAATCAAGATCAATGAGCGGCGCCTCCCCGGTGCGCCCCGAGTGATCACTGACACCAACGCCGATCTCCGTTCGGCTTATCCGGCCAGGCAGGACCATATACGCCGGACACCAGGCATACAATTTGTTAAAGCCAAGGGGAGGCTCCAATGGGAGAGTACCGCAAGCTTTGGTGGACGTTGATTGCCGTTCTGACGGTCACGTTTTCCATACTCGGTGTATCGGGCGTAGAGGTCTATCGCAAGGCCCCGCCCATTCCGACACAGGTGGTCAGCAGTACTGGCAACGTGCTGATGACGCAAGACGACATCATGGCCGGACAGGCAGCCTGGCAAAGCACTGGCGGCATGCAGCTGGGCTCCGTTTGGGGACACGGCGCCTATCAGGCGCCCGACTGGACAGCGGACTGGCTGCACCGCGAACTACTGGCCTGGCTCGATCTTGCTGCGCAGGAGGCGCATGGCAAGGCATTCGATGCGCTCGATGTCGGGCAGAAAGCCGGACTGACACATCAGCTGAAAGAAGAGTACCGACGTAACACTTACGACGCTACGACGGGTCACGTCACGGTGTCGGAGCGCCGCGCCCGTGCAATTGCGCTGACCGCAAGCCACTATGACGGGCTGTACGGAAGCGACCCTGCGTTGCGCCAGCTGCGCGATCACTACGCGATGAAGGAGGCGACGCTGCCCAGCGCCGAAAAGCGCCAGAAGCTGGCGAATTTCTTCTTCTGGACCGCCTGGGCCGCGTCCACTGAGCGACCAGGCACGGTTGCCACCTATACGAACAACTGGCCACCCGAGCCCTTGATCGGCAATCAGCCAACCGCCGAGAATATTCTCTGGTCGCTTGCCTGTGTCGTCATTCTGATCGCTGGTGTCGGCACGTTGATCTGGGGCTGGGCCTTCCTGCGCCGCCACGACGATACGCCGCTCGCTGCCGCCGCAAAGGATCCGCTCACGCTGGCGGCATTGACACCGTCGCAGCGGGCCCTCGGCAAGTATCTGTTCGTTGTCGCGGCGTTGTTTACCTTTCAGGTATTCATTGGCGGCTTCACCGCGCATTACACGATCGAGGGCCAGAGCTTCTACGGGATCGACGTATCGCAGTGGTTTCCCTACGCACTGACCCGGACCTGGCATGTCCAGAGCGCAGTACTGTGGATCGCAACCGCGTTCCTCGCTGCAGGCCTGTTCCTGGCGCCCGTCATCCATGGTGGCGACCCCAGGCATCAGAAGCTGGGTGTCGATATCCTATTCTGGGCGCTGATCCTCGTCGTTGCAGGCTCGTTCGTCGGCAATTACCTGGCGATTGCCCAGGTCCTGCCCACGAAGCTGGGGTTCTGGCTCGGGCATCAGGGATATGAATATCTCGACCTCGGCCGGCTCTGGCAGATCGCGTTGTTTGGCGGCTTGCTCTTCTGGCTGGCGTTGATGCTGCGCTGCATGCTGCCGGCGTTGCGCAAGCCCGGTGGCGACAAGAGCCTGCTCGCGCTGCTGACCGTGTCCACTGTTGCGATTGGCCTCTTCTATGGCTCCGGCCTCTTCTACGGCGAGCGGACGCACATCACGATCATGGAGTACTGGCGCTGGTGGGTCGTCCACCTGTGGGTCGAGGGAATTTTTGAAGTCTTCGCCACCGCCGCCATCGCCTTTATCTTCGCCTCGATGGGGCTGGTCTCGAAGCGTATCGCTACAGCAGCGAGCCTCGCCTCGGCATCGCTGTTCATGGTCGGCGGCGTACCGGGCACCTTCCACCACCTCTATTTCTCGGGCACGACAACGCCGATCCTCGCAGTCGGCGCAGCATTCAGCGCGCTCGAGGTCGT
This sequence comes from Burkholderiaceae bacterium, assembly GCA_035539795.1. Classification (GTDB taxonomy): domain Bacteria; phylum Pseudomonadota; class Gammaproteobacteria; order Burkholderiales; family Burkholderiaceae; genus Imbroritus. The sequence goes on along the minus strand of DATLHT010000131.1, from coordinate 4,505 downwards.
CCCGCTCATCGTGCTGGGCTACGAAGCATGGGAGCACTGGAGCCTGCGCGACCGCGCACCATGGATGCGTCCGCTACGCTGGCCACTGATGTGCTTCGTGGCCGTCGCATTCTGGAACATGCTGGGCGCGGGCGTATTCGGCTTCATGATCAATACGCCAGTGGCCCTCTTCTACCTGCAGGGGCTCAACACCACCGCGGTGCATGCCCATGCGGCGCTGTTCGGGGTCTACGGCTTCCTCGCCCTTGGCTTCACGCTACTGGTGCTGCGCTACATCCGGCCCGAGATCATGTTCAGTGAACGCCTGATGCAGACCGGCTTCTGGGGCCTGAATGCGGGGCTCGTGCTGATGATCTTCACCAGCCTGCTCCCCGTCGGCCTGTTCCAGTTCCAGGCCAGCGTGACCACCGGCATGTGGTACGCGCGCAGCGCCGAATTCCTGCAACAGGACTTTCTTGAAACGCTGCGCTGGATTCGCACCTTCGGCGACGTCGTGTTCATCGTCGGCGCCATCGCGGTCGCGTGGCAAGTCGTGATCCTGGGGCTGTTTCGGACGGGTCAGAAAGCGCCACCCTGACAGTACGTCATCCCTGGGCATCTGATCCAGTCGGGCGGCTCTCTCTCCATTCGCCCGGCTGGAAATCCCTCTCCTGCTACTGAGGGCGTGTCCAGAGCGTCCGCAACCGGGATTGGGCAAACCAGAAACCCGCGGCCAGCGGGATGACGACGCGCGCCCACAGGGTGACATTGTCGGGAGGCATCCGAATCGCGCCAAGAGCTACCTGCGTAGCCAGCGAAACGACAAGCATGAAAACGGCCGCCATCAACACCACGACAACAATGGCACCTGTGCTGACAAGGTTCCGCTCCACCGGGCGCCGCCAGAAGAAAGCAACAGCCGTAGCGACGCAAGCCAATACCACCATGTACACATACTGCCGAACCAGATCGATGATGAGCGGATCCATGCATTCCTCCTTTGGCGTTATCCCCTGTTTCGGCCGATTCTTGCACAGTTTGGTGGAGTTGGAAGAACGAAGCAGGAATGGCATCTGGTCGTGTCGCTGGCGAGAAGTGCCGCCTCCCGTGGTTTGAGCGCGCCTGCCGGTCACATATTAGAAATCTTCTAATAGCCCATGGGTTGCGCACTATCCGTTGCAGAAAATAAAAAACCCGCACAGCAATGACTGTGCGGGTTTTATCTGGTCGGGGCGAGAGGATTTGAACCTCCGACCACCTGCACCCCATGCAGGTACGCTACCAGGCTGCGCTACGCCCCGAAGCCGGCAAGTATAACAGAGCCTGGCTGCGAATGGCTAGTGCTCGCCCCCTGCCTCGTCCCTGCCCTCGGGGTCGATGACACCGAAGCGCACGACATTGAGCAGGCGCATGACTTCGGTCAGCTCGATGCGCAGCAGGTTGGGGGCGATGGATGTCACGCCTGATACGGCAGCAACGGGCGACACAGGCTCGCTGGCTGGTGCTGCACTCTCCGGCGCGCCCTGGCGCTGGCTTTCCAGCCGATTGCGCGCACCGTTGATGGTGAAACCCTGCTCATACAGCAGTTCGCGAATGCGGCGAATCAGCAGCACTTCGTGATGCTGGTAGTAGCGGCGGTTGCCGCGCCGCTTGACCGGTTTGAGCTGCGTGAATTCCTGCTCCCAATAGCGCAGCACATGGGGCTTGACGGCACACAACTCACTCACTTCACCGATGGTGAAGTAGCGCTTGGCAGGAATTGGCGGCAGCGCGTCGCGCTCGGAACGTCGTTCGCTCATGATGGCGGCTCCGGCCGTGCTCAGACGGCAGCAGCCGTGTCAGGCAGCGCCCTTTCTTCGACGAGTGTCTTGAGCTTCTGACTGGCGCGGAACGTCACGACACGCCGCGCGGTAATGGGAATGACTGCACCGGTCTTGGGGTTGCGGCCAGGACGCTGGCGCTTGTCGCGCAGCTGGAAATTGCCGAAACCGGAAAGCTTGACGCTGTCACCCTGCTCGAGCGCCTCACAAATGACATCGAAGAAGGCTTCGACCATGTCCTTGGATTCGCGCTTGTTGAGGCCGACCTGTTCGAACAGCAACTCAGCCAGCTCAGCCTTGGTCAGCGTCGGCACGTCCGCGCCGCGTGCGCCACGCGCACCATTGGGCGCTGGCTGACGGGCGTCGGTGGCGGGCTGGTCAACGAAATCGTGGGCGGATTTGACGGAGTCTTGATTCATCATCGCATTATCGGAAGCCGGTGATGGCGTGGCGTCATGGTCCGTCAGCTGAGCGTCGGCAGGGAACATGGCGTCGCGCCTTATCGAAGCTTTGCGCCGCAGGCGGTGGCGCCTTCACGCACCACGGCCACGACGGCTTCTACCGTCTCGTCCTGAAGGGTCGATCCAGTATCTTGCATGGTAATCCGGAAGGCAAGGCTTTTCTCGTCCTGCGCCAGGCTGGATCCGGCATTCTTGGGGCGGAACTCGTCGAACAGGGCAATGGCCTGCACGATACCGGCATGGGCGCTGCGCGCCACGGCCGCCAGCATGGCATCGAGCACGGACTGGACGCTCACATCCTGCTTGACGACCAGCGCGAGATCGCGTGTCACGGCCTGGAAGCGCGAAACCTCACGGTAGGCGGGCATGCCGATCGCGCGCATCGCATCGAGCGCCAGTTCGAAAACAACCGGCGACTGCGCCAGCTCGTACTTCTGCAGCAGGCGCGGGTGCAGCTCGCCGAGCCAGCCGGCGGGCTGGCCGTCGATGACGATACGCGCAGAGCGGCCCGGATGGAGTGCAGGATGCTCGGCCTTTTCGAAACGCGCCTGCAGCGGCAGCAGGATGGTTTCCAGATCGCCCTTGACGTCGAAGAAATCGACCGGCCGCGTGGCCACGCCCCATTGCTCTTCATCTGCGGGCCCGTAGGCAATACCACCCGCCATCACGGGTTGGCGATAGCCGGCGACGGTCAGCCCGCCATCTACGACAGCGGCATCGCGCAGGAAGATGCGGCCGACTTCGAACAGGCGCACACGGCTGGCCTTGCGGTTGAGGTTGTAGCGTACCTTGTCCACCAAGCTACCGATCAGCGTGGTACGCATCACGGCCAGTTGACTGGCGATTGGATTGAGCAAACGGATCGGTGTGTCGTTGCTGGCGAAATCACGCTCCCAATCTTCCTCGACGAAGGCGAAGTTGACGACCTCCTGGTAGTCGCGAGCGGCGATGCGATGACGAACCGCGTGCACGGAGCGCTGCGCCTCGTTGGTCGGGCGCATCTCGCTGACAGCGACGGGCGGATTGGCCGGAATGTTCTCGAAGCCATAGATCCGCGCCACTTCCTCGATGAGGTCCTCTTCGATCTCGATATCGAAGCGGTAGGTCGGCGGCGTGACGGAGAACACGTCACCGTCGAGCGAATGCTCGAGGCCGAGGCGCGTGAAGATGTCACCGATCTGCTGGGCACTCAATGGCACGCCGAGCACGCGGACGGCGCGCGCCACGCGCAGCTTGACCGGTGTACGCTGGGGCAGGTTGACGATCTGGTCATCCACCGGGCCGGCTTGTCCGCCGCAGATTTCGAGAATCAGCGCGGAAATGCGTTCGATATGCTCGACCGTGGTGGCGTAGTCCACGCCGCGTTCGAAACGATGCGCGGCATCGGTGGAAAAATTGTAGCGGCGCGCGCGGCCCTGGATGGCGGTCGGCCACCAGAAAGCAGCTTCGAGATAGATATTGGTGGTATCGAGCGACACGGCCGTGGCGTCGCCGCCCATGATGCCGGCCAGGCTTTCGACGCCCTGCTCCGCGGCAATCACGCCGACGCTGCCATCGAGTTCGATGGTGTTACCGTTGAGCAGCTTGATCTGCTCGCCCGGCTTGCCCCAGCGCACGTCGAGGCCGCCATGCACCTTGTCGAGATCGAACACATGGGAGGGGCGGCCCAGTTCGAGCATCACGTAATTGGAGATATCGACGAGCGCCGAGATACTGCGCTGGCCGGCGCGCTCGAGGCGCTGCACCATCCACGCCGGCGTCGCCGCGCGCGCATTGACGCCGCGGATGATGCGGCCGGAGAAGCGGCCGCACAGATCGGGGGCGCTGATCTTGACCGGCAGCACGTCGGACAGTATCACGGGCACCGGCGCCATGGCCGGCACGGTGAGTGGCAGTCCATTGAGCGCCGCGACTTCGCGTGCCACGCCATGGATCGAGAGGCAATCGGCCTTGTTCGGCGTGAGCTTGATGACGAACACGCTGTCATCGAGCGATAGGACATCGCGCACGTTGGCGCCGACCTCGGCGTCTTCCGACAGGATCAGCAGACCGCCGTGGTCTTCGGAAAGTTTCAGTTCACGGGCCGAGCACAGCATACCGTAGCTTTCCACGCCGCGCAGCTTGCCAACCTTGATGGCGAACGGCTTGCCGCCCTCTTCTGCCGGCGGCAGCACCGCACCGACCAGCGCGCACGGCACCTTGATGCCCGGCTTGACGTTCGGCGCGCCGCAGACGATCTGCAGCG
>DATLHT010000130.1:0-3838 GCA_035539795.1 Burkholderiaceae bacterium | reverse complement strand
GTGTTGGCGTTCTTGGTCTGGCTGACGGTGGCTTCCACCGCGGCGTCGAACCCGCTGGTATCGGCCACATTGGCCACATAGTTGATGGCGCCGCCCATCGACGCCGAGCCCCACAGCGTGCCTTGCGGACCGCGATAGACCTCGACGCGGTTGAGATCGAAGGCATCGATGTCGGGAATGGCGATGGTCCAACCCGGCTCGGTCAACGGCACTTCGTTGATGAAGTAGCCCGTCGTCGGCTGGCCCTGCACGTTGCCCGAGCTGGTCGCGATACCGCGAACCACCACATGGGAAACGCCCGGCTGGTAGCTGTTGAACACCACGCCCGGGGTGCGCTGGACATAGTCGGCCAGTGACTGGGCGCCCATGTCCTGCAGTTGCTGGTTGGTGACCGCGGAGACGGAACCGGAAATCTCGCGGACCGACTCATTGAGCTTGCCGGCCTTGACTACGATCTTGTCCAACGTCGTGGCCTCGGGGCCCTGCTGTGCCTGCCCGGCATCGGCCTGCTGGGCCAGGGCGGGCGCCGCCATGAAGACCAGACTGCAACAGCCCAGGCGAATTGCCTGCGATAGCTTGCTTACGCGGATTTGCGATGCCATGACTCATTCCCCGTGGTGATGTGATGGGCTGCAGGCGCCTCCCGCGCACTGCGCTGGACCCAAGTGAATGGCATATACAGGCGCACGTCCAGCAGGTTCCGCGGGCTCGGCCGATGTCATAGACTATTGATTTGAAAGACGATATTCGGGCGCCATCAGAATATTGCAGTTTTATTCGATGTGAATTCCGCAGAATCTGCTGTTGATGTCCTTCAACTATGCAGAAACTGCGGTCGCCGCTGCAGCCAACCGGAGGAATCGCATGGCCCACAAGGCCCCTGATCGCACCGACATGAAAATCCTCGACGTGCTGCAGCAGGACGCACGCATTACCAACCAGGCCCTTGCCGAACGGGTGGCGCTTTCACCCAGCGCCTGTCTGGCGCGCGTACGCGCCCTGGAAACCCGCGGCCTGATCCGCGCCTATCGGGCCCACGTGGCGGTGGACCGGATTCGGTCGGTGACGATCGTGCTGGCGCAAGTGAGCTTCAAACAGCATGCGCTGGAAGAATTCACCGAGTTCGACCGGCGCATCCTGCGCATGCCCGAAGTGGTGGAGGCCTGTCGTGTTTCCGGTGCCTACGATTACCTGCTACGGGTCATCGTCAATGATGTGCACCACTGGAAGGACATCGCCCGCCTGCTATTGGGGGGCGACTACGGCGTCGAGAAAATCGTCTCGCACTTCCTGATGGACGAGGTCAAACCGTTTACCGGCTATCCGCTGACTTCGTCGTAGCCATCCGTGGCTCGGGCGGTCATTCGATATTTCGAGAAACGCGAATCGCAATGCAGATACCGCATTAAGAATAAGCCATAACATGATGATTTGTATTGGCTAATCCTGCATCCGTGTGGCCATGGACGCCTTCTGGCGCTTTTCGTTCCGCCGATGTCCGCTTATGCCCCCATGGCGGCAAGCATCCGCAAACCAGGCTGTGCCGTCAGTCCGAAAATCCCCGCCCCTGTCACACACAGGGAATATTCGCGGGCTATAGTCCACCCCATGGACACCTTGGCTGAAATCCGGGTTGCCTTGGACGCTGCCAGTCAGCGCATCGACAGCGGTCAGGCTCGCCCCGATACCCGTCGTTTTCTCGACGAACTGTGGGCGCATGTCTACGACACCGCGCCTGTCGACCTGCAGCCCTACGTGTGGTCGCGCCTGGCCGATTTTGGCGACCTGCTCGGCATGCCGGTCACGCAGCAAGCCACTCAACGCCTGCCGCCTTCGAGCCATTACCGGCTCTGACACGTCCGCCAAGGGCGCCGACGGATTCGGACCCATTGATTGAAGTCAATGCCGCACTTTGCCGGCACACTAGGCTGTGCGCATTCCACAAGGAGAGCCACAGCAATGCATCCCATCCTTCGCGAGATCCTGCTTGAACCCGTGGGTTGGTTGGCTATCGGCGGCAGCCTGGTGATGTTTGGACTGGGCCTTGCGCTGGCGGTCTACCTGCGTCGACGCATGAAGGAAGAAGAGCGCCGCCGCAGCAGCTGAGTCAGGCCACGCGACTACGAACCTGCATGCCTGCAACAACGCCGCGAAATCCGCGGCGTTGTCGTTTCTGCATGTCGCTGTCGGCATCGCGGCGGTGGCTGCTGCCTGCAGACCTCGTCATCCCTGCGGCACACCGGTCATGTCAGGCAGGTGGTGGGCCACACCCTTGTGGCAGTCGATGCAGGTCTTCTTCTGCGGACCCAGCCAGAGCTTGTGTATCTGGGCCGCGCGCGAACCCTGGCGCGTCAGATCCATCGAGGTGTAGTCGTGGCAATTGCGGCATTCCAGCGAGTCGTTCGCCTTGAGGCGATCCCACTCATGCATGGCCAGTTCCAGGCGGTGGTCAAGGAACTTCTCGCGCGTATCGATCGTGCCGAAGATCTTGCCCCACACTTCTTTTGACGCCTGCATCTTGCGGGCGATCTTGTCGGTCCAGTTGTGCGGCACATGGCAATCCGGGCAGGTGGCGCGCTCGCCGGACCGATTGGTGTAGTGGATGGTGGTCTTGAGTTCCTGAAACACGTTGTCACGCATCTCATGGCAACTCGTGCAGAACTTTTCCGTGTTGGTCGCTTCCAACGCGGTATTGAATCCACCCCAGAACATGATCCCGGTAACGAACCCGGCCACCGTCAGAAACCCGAGGCTGTAATGCCGACTGGGCCGTCGCAGGGTGCCCCACAGCGCCAACAGGCGCGTCTTGATGGTCTGCCACATGGCCTAGGGACTCCCCTGCTTGTCTTCGGCGATCACTGTGTCGATATCGCGGAAACCGTTGGCCACCAGCGGTCGGGCGTCGGTCTGCACGACGTGGCATTGGTTGCAGAAATAGCGTCGTGACGAGATCGTCGCCAAGAACTGGTCATCGCGATCCATATAGTGCGTCACGCTGACAGGCGGGGCCTGGAAGGTGGCTGCATTGGCGCGCGAATGGCACAACAGGCAGCGGTTGCTGTTCTTGTCGACCTGATAGTTGTCGATGGCATGCGGGATCGTGGGCGGTTGCATGGGATAGGCGCGCACCCGCTTGATATCCGCGTTCTCCACATGGGCCATGGGCGGCGGCGCCGCTTCCTGATCAATCGGCACGCCGCGGCGCAGGGCGTCAATCTGCTGCCCGGCCGGCGGGGCATCTGCAGGGACAGGCGCCACCTGGGCCACGTCCGGACCTCTGTCCGCATGCGAACCGGAGGCTCCAAACTTCCAGCCCGCATAGAACAGCAGCAAAGCCAACAGGACGCTCAGGGCCGTGGCAATGATGAGGTACTTGTTGCGCATGATCGTTCTCCTAGACAGCCAGCACCTTGACGGCGCACTTCTTGTAATCGGTCTGCTTGGAGATCGGGTCGGTAGCGTCCAGCGTGACCTTGTTGATCAGTTGCCCGGCATCGAACCAGGGCACAAACACCACTCCCTTGGGCATGCGGTTGCGGCCGCGCGTCTCTACCCGGGAGAGCATCTCGCCGCGTCGCGAAACCACCTTGACTTCATCGCCGCGCTTGAGGCCACGGTCCTTGGCATCGTCCGGGTTCATGAAGACCACGGCGGCAGGAAAGCTGCGATACAACTCCGGCACGCGCATGGTCATGGATCCGGAATGCCAGTGTTCCAGCACACGGCCGGTGACCAGCCACATGTTGTAGTCATCGTCAGGCGATTCCGCCGGTGGCTCGTAAGGCAGGGCCCAGATGACGGCGCGACCGTCCTTGTTGCCGTAGAACTCGAAACCGGC
>DATLHT010000129.1:0-10402 GCA_035539795.1 Burkholderiaceae bacterium | reverse complement strand
CATGTGCGGTAGACGCTCTGACGCAGCCACTGCGGCGCAGGAAAATGCTGGGCAGACCTCCCCGGTTGTCACCTGCGTATGCCGCGTCCTGTCCGGGTTGGCACGGCACTGCCGGTATCGGCCGAAGGTGTTTGGGTGAGAGTGGTCAGCGGACGCGACGCAAATACCCGTCGGCTGCAACCGTGATCATTATCTGATGCTCGACACGCTTGTCGATCTCGAATTCGGGATGGGTCTTCAGGTACTCCCAGACGGCCGTTTTGGGGTTGTTTCCCTTGCCCCAAGGACGGTCGGTGAACATGGTCGGCGGGGCGTCTTCGATACCCGTGTCGAAGACCACGCAGTAGTTGCCTATGCTGGTCAAGGGCGCGTAGGCCTCAAGCTCGGCCAGCACGTGCTCGTGCGTGTGGTTGGAATCCAGGCAGACGAGAACGTTCGAGTACCCGGCAGCTATTTTCTGGACCTTGGCGATCATTTCGGGCGCAATGGACGAACCCTCGATCATGTCGATGCGATGCGCCATGGGGTGCGTTTCAATGGCCGCTCGGTTGTGGGGCCGGATGTCGATATCGATGCCCAGCACCCGCCGGCGGCATTGGCGTGGATCGAGTGGCACACCGGACTGCACTGCATCGACATAGTCCACCAGCGCCAGCATGGACGCGCTCATCACCAGCGAGCCACCGTGCGCGATTCCCGTTTCAATGATCAGGTCTGGCTTGGTGCGGAGAATGATCTCCTGCATGGCGACCATGTCCTGAGGAAACTGGATGATTGGCCGATCCATCCATGAAAAATTGTAGGAATAGTTGTGGCGAGAAGCGTCGAGCACCCACTGCCACGTTGACGCTGCGAGAGATTTGTCAGCGCCCAGTCCGGCAATGTTTTGCTCGACCTGCTGCTTGAATTCGAGGATCTTGTTCATGGGGCACCATCTACGGATTGAATTGCTGAAAAGGGGGGGGGTGTGATCGCGGGATCAAGCTTCTGCCAAGAACGATCGCCAATCCACACCTTGAGAACACAACTGGTCCAGGCCGGCCAAGCCGCAGTTGGCAATGAGGTCGAGACCGGTCACATACGGATTGAAGTCGCCCCAACTCTGTGGATACGGCTTACACTGATAGCGCATGTACTGTACCGCGACGCCTGCACTCTCAAATGCTGCGTGATCCAGGTAGTTGCGCGCGCCGTGCCCTGTGATGTAGGTCGTTCCTCCGACGGCTTTGACGATGTCAAGCACGCGTTGACTTCCCGCCCCGCCCAATTCCAGGGTACGCACGTCGATGACCCGCTTGCCATCCAGCAAACCGAAGTAGTCGGCCAGCGCCGTCATGGAAGCCCTTGCGAGCTGTCCGATGGACTCATGGTCTTGGGCGTAGATGGATTGCGCCAGTTTCATGGCTTCCTGGACGTGCGGCGCTCCATCCAAGCTTGCAGCGAGCATCGAAAGGTGCTTGTCGCGCCACTCGGCAACCGGCTGGATCGAGGCCTCATCGATCGCCTGACCCAACTTGTGCTGTCGCAGCGGCACAGTCATCCAACGGGAACCCTCGGGGAGTTTGACTTGCACCCGGTTGGTGAAACTTCCCTTGGAATACTGCACATCGTCGTAGTGAACGAATACGTCGGCGAGACGCATTTGCTCGAGCATGCCGGCCCAAGGGAACAGCATGGATTGGGAAATGACGACTTTCACGGCAGGGACTGGATCGAACTGATGGCAGATTCAGGAAATCCACGAGAGACCAGCGTTTTCTTGATCTCGTCGAAGAAGGTCAGCGACCCGACGAAAAAATGATCACCCGTTCGATACCGAACATCTTCTACGCCCTCTATGGGGGAGCCGTATCCATCGATGTACTTGCCACGCCATGCGGCGTTGGAGTCGAACACACGGCTTAGACCGAAATCGCCCACCGCTGCCAGGTAGGGAATGCAACGCAGGGGTACATAACAACTCAAGGCGCCACGCGCTTCATAAAACCTCTGAAAGGCTGCTACCCGTGTTGCCGCCCGCTCGAAATACCCCGCGCAGGCCGGTAGCCCATCGGTTCCCCGGGCTTCAGCTTTGCCTTGAGACTTCACGGCAGTGACATGAAAGGTGTTGCCGTAACTGCCGCCACGGATCGTGACCTGAGAAAACCCCGCATGATTCAAGATCAGCCGGATCGACCGCTCGGTGAACATGTTGACATGCTGGTGCTCAAGCATCGATATGTCACCGATGGCGATGGAGCGGCTGGAGTTGGTGGTGGCAAAACAAAAGACCCCGCCGTCCCCCAAACACTCGAAAACCGTTTTGCTGAAAGACTCGACGTGTGGGACATGCTCGAAGACGTCATTGCAGTACACGAAGTCCGGCTGGAACTCCAGAAAGTCTTTTTGGAAGAAGCCTTTGATGAGCTGGAACCCGAGCCTCTCACTCCACTGCTGAGAATAGTCGGACGGATCCACGCCGGTGACCACGAAACCATGCTGTCGCAGAAATACGATGCTGAAGCCCGCTCCGCAGCCGATTTCTACAATCCGCTTAGGCTGTGCTGATCGAATGACGTCAAGAAAAAAATTGTTGACGCTGGATCCGTAGGTGTTGAGCTGCCCGGACTGAGGATTGAGGAAGCCGATGTTCTCGTTCTGGTGGTATGCCGCATCGATGACGGCCCACTCGTCGTCACTGGGCTCAAACTTCAGGTAGTCGAACTGCGCATCGGCGACCACACGAATCGGTAAGCGTTGGGCGATGCCGCTAGCCGGCTCCGCCGATTCGCTCAACCGCCAATAGAACGGCATGGCGTCAAGCTCAAGCCAGTCTTGTGAGGCACGCCAGTGCTGAGTCATATGCGAGGCCAATCGTATGGTGAGAGAAGAAGATGCCGGTATCGGTTCGCATGCCGGTGAAGTAAAGGGGCTTTTCACCAAATCGATGCGTGATGCTTTTCTGAAACTCGTCCAAGAGATGCGCATTCCTCAAGGTGGGGCCATAGACGCCCACGCTGTGGGGTAGACGGTAGCTGGCAGAAATTCTTGCCGAAGGAACGATCGTTACAAGTTCCTTTGCAATATCTGCTTCAGTGGGTGGCATGCCCAGTGGATGTACAGATTCCACAGCGAGCACGCTCGATGGGGCATTGCGGTGCTCGCTGTTGTATGCGGCGTAGTTGACGATCCTGGAGGTTTTGAAAGCAGGATCGTGAGCAAGAATGTAGTACGAGGGAAATTCATCGTCGACGCGCGTTTCGGTTTGAAAATAGCAAATCGAGAGTTCGACTTTGTCGGCGGCTCCCTCAGGAGCGCGCACCAGAGCATGAACGGGCATGGCGACGATGCAAGCGTCAAACGCCTCCCGCACCTTTTTCTCTCCTATGCACAGTTCGCCGTCAGATACCGATACGTCTGATCCGAACTTCATCGTGATGCCGACTTCATCGGCCCAGCGCGAGACGCGCTCACTCAGATCGTTGTACGCAGTCTTGAAGGTCAGCCCGATGCGCCCTCCAAACACCTGCCCTTTGGGTGTCGATTGCACGGGGTTGGCAATGATCTGGTCCAAGACAGGATCGTCTTTCAACCGATCAGCCTCCGCCTTGTCGCACACCACCATCCGGCGCAAATCGAAGAAGCAATGGATGGCGTGTCGAGACAGCTCCGCAGGCTCCATTCCCCACAGCTTTTTGAGGATGGGGTTGATGATTTGCTTGCCTCCGGTTGCCCCGAACCGTGCCATGGCTTCTTCTTCCGCGTTTACAGCGGTGTCAGTGGCCCTGTCGGCGCCGACGATCTGGGACAGCACCGTCTCGCACAGTGGATGTCCCAACAGACTCGGGTAGTGACTGTCGAAATACACCTTGCCAAAGTTTGCAGAGGCGCCCATGTCAACCTGGGGTCCTCGCAACACGTTGAATACTTCGTCCCCAAAAATGGTGCACAGGTGGGCAAAGTGCTGCTCACTGGCATACAGCACATGCATGCCCAACTCCTGCGTGCCGAAGGGCGTCTCGGTCTTGCTATACAGCCCTCCGACGCTGCGCCCTTTTTCGAACACGGTCACATCGCATCCATGTTTTCGAAGTTCTGCCGCAGCGATCAGTCCACCCAGCGACGCCCCCAATACTGCAACGTGATTCGGCATGGTGTTGCTCCTCAAGCGTGAATCCGGACCCAGCTAATATGGGGACAGTACGGCACACGGTTGATGGAGATTTGGCCCGGTTCGAACACTTCAAGAAGTGCACGGGTCTCGCCCGGCCACGTGGCCTGATTGAGGTCTTCGAACACAAGCACGCTGCCGCGAACCAAGCGAGGGCGAATAAGCCGCAGCAGTTCCACGGTGGGTTCGTATAGACCAAGACCAAAGTTGGCTAGCGCCACGATGGTCTCTTGATGTGCCTCCAGGTAGTCTCTGCAGGACCCGGGCAGCGCTCCCTCGACAACCACACCTTTGTGCACATGCCCGAGCGGACGATTCAGGTCGAATAGTTCGATGCCCTCTTTCAGTTCGCGAGCGCCGTCGTACGCCATTCCTCCCAAGGTTTTCAGCTGCAAGTCGGCACCTTCTGCGCCGTGATCGTTTGTGCCGATCTCCGAGAAGCCACGAAACGAATCAAATCCGACGACCTTGCGAATGTGGTTGTAGGGCTCGTAGATGGCGTTCAACTGCTGCCAAGTGAAGAACGAGCCGCCACGGTAGATCCCGAAATCAAGAATGGAACCGTGCACCGCCACGATCTGCTGGTATATCTCGTTGCGCGCAAGGAAGTAACTGATAGCTTGCCTGGGCATGAACCTCGGAAAGGCATAGGCCTTTTCAGAATAGCCGCCGCTGCTTCGCTCGAAGTAGTCTTCGATCCGGGCAAAGTACTCGCGCTCCATCTGCACATAGTTTTTTGGGTTTGACTGATCCATATCCATTTCCGTGTTCAGGTCAGACATTCGCGGATCACATCCGAAATTCTCTCGATGTCGGATTCGCTGAGATCGTGGTAGGTCGGCAGATTCAATGCACGAGGCCACAGGCCGTAGCTGACCTCGTTGCCGGCCTTCTCGGTGAACATGGGCTGACTACTCAAAGGCCAGAAAAAGACACGTCCGTCTATGCTGCGCTGTTTGAACAAGCCCAGCAAGTGCTCGCGGTCGAATGACACGGATGGATCGACAACGATGGTAGGCATCCAGTATCCGTTTACCGTTCCTGTCGGCTCAGGATTCATTGTCAAAGGAAGTCCTGTCAGCGCCTTCGCATACGCGTGAAAAACACGCCGTTTGCCCGCGATGAGTTCGTCGATCCGCTCGACCTGCGCGCAGCCGATGGCGGCCTGGATGTTGGACATCTTGTACTTGTACCCCACCATGTCCGGCCAGAACTGACGCGTCTGTCCCCGCGCGCGCCCGTGGTTGCTGAGCGTGAGCACGTGTTCGAAAAGCGCATCGTCATTGGTGACGAACATGCCACCCTCACCTGTGGTGATCGTCTTGGTTCCGTGAAACGAAAATGAACCAAAACGCCCCATGGAGCCCGCCCGGCGCCCATGCCACACCGATCCGATGGCTTCGGCCGCGTCTTCGATCACGGGAATGCCATGGCGATTCCCGATCTCCAGCAGGCGATTCATGTCGCACAGGTTGCCGTAAATGTGCACGGCCACGATCGCGCGTGTGCGGGGTGTGATGGCCGCCTCGACCCTCTCAGGATCAAGACACCACGAATCGCTCAGCACGTCCACAAAAACCGGTGTGGCACCCAGATGTACGATGGGCGAGGCGGTCGCAATCCAGTTGGTGTCGGCCAGAATCACTTCGTCGCCCGGGCCGATGCCGAGTGCGGCCATGCCCATGTGGAGCGCGCCGGTACAGCTCGAGGTGGCGATGGCGTGCTTCACACCAAGGTGCTCGCGAAACTGTGCTTCGAAGCGGTGGATGTAGTCGTAGCACTTTTCACCCCAACCGTTGGCGGCGGCATCGGTGGCGTAGCGAATCTCCAGATCGGTGATCGAAGGCTTTGTATAGAAGATGCGGTTGCTCATGCAATCTCCAGATGCGGCACGGCTGTAACGAAACGACATCCCTGGGCTGCGAGCGGCGCAAGCTGCTGCCGGACTTCGGCGGCCAGATTCCAGGGCAGGATCAAAACGAAGTCGGGATTTTCGCTGGCCAGCGCTTCTGGCGTCAGAATGGGGATGTGGCTGCCTGGCATGAACTTGCCTTGTTTGGCGGTAGCCGCATCGCACACGAACGGAAGCAGGTCTCTCCGCACACCGGCGTAGTTGAGCAAGGTGTTGCCCTTGGCGGCAGCCCCATATGCCGCAACCTTGAGCCCGGCCTTCTTTTGCGCAATCAGGAATGCCATCAGATCGTCTTTGACGCGGTCGGCCCGGGCCTGGAATCCAGTGTAAGTGTCCAGTTGGTGCAGACCCTGGCGCTTTTCTTCATCCAACAGAAGTGTCACCGCCCTGGCATCTGCGCGGTCGTCCTCAGCATGACAGCCGAAGACCCGCAGGCTTCCGCCATGGGTAGTAAGCTCCTGCACGTCGTACACCCGCAAGCCGCATGTCGCGAAAATCGTTACAACGGTTTGCAGGGACAGATACGAAAAGTGCTCGTGGTAGATGGTGTCGAACTGCACGTTGGCGATCAACTGCATCAGATGGGGAAACTCAAGCGTGACAGTGCCGCCCGGCTTGAGCGCGGCCTTGAGGCCTCGTGTGAAGTCGTTGATATCGGGCACGTGCGCGTAGACGTTGTTTCCGGCAATGAGGTCGGCCTGGCGGCCCTCGGCGACCAGTCGCTGCCCCAGCGCCTCACCGAAGAATTCGCGCATGACCGGGATGCCGAGGGCCTCCGCAGCCTCCGCCGTGCTGTCTGTGGGTTCGATGCCCAGACACGGTATGCCGGATGCCAAAAAATTGCGCAGAAGGTACCCATCGTTGGATGCGACTTCAATCACCAGACTTTCGGCATCCAGTGAGAGGCGCTGGGTCATCGCCTGCGCGTATCGTGTCGCATGTTCAAGCCAAGTGCGCGACGTGCTCGAGAAGTAGGCATAGTCGGCGCTGAACAGCGTGTCTGCCTTTGCGTAGTCTTCGGTCTGCACCAGCCAGCAGTGTTCACACACCCTCACCCGCAAAGGATAGTGCGTCTCCGGTCGCGACAGGTCGTCCTCGGACCGGTATGCGTTGGAGGGGGGCGCGAACCCCAGATCGAGGAAGACGTGGCTCAGTGGCTGCCTGCAGTGCCGACATTTCATGGTAGGTCGATGCCTTCAAAGCTTTTCGAGAGGAGGGGGAGCGCCCGGTCTCGGTCCGACATGTCGGCGATAGGCAAAGGCCAAGAGATGCCGACCAAGGGGTCGGCGGTCGAAACGCCGTCTTCACTGGCGGGTGCGTAGGGCGCCGAGTGCATGTAGAGCATTTCGACTTCGTCGCTCAGTGTCTGAAATCCGTGTGCGCAACCCTGAGGGATCAGGAATGAGGCCTGATTATCCGCGGACAGCTCTGTGGCATGCCACCGAAGAAAGGTGGATGAACGTCGCCGCAGATCGACCACCACATCCCACACCGCGCCGCGCAGGCAGCGGACGAGCTTGATCTCTGCATCAGGGGGATGCTGAAAATGGAGGCCACGAACTGTGCCCCGTTGACGTGTGTAAGTGAGATTGGCCTGGACAATCGGACCTGTCCAGCCGGCTGTGAGCAGTTCCTCGGCGCAGAAGAGACGGGAGAAATGGCCACGCGTGTCACCCAGGCGGTGCGCGGTGACCACCTTCAACCCCTGAATGGGCGTGTCGGTCACATTCAACCGTGTCATTCGGATGCCATCCACGCCGCGATGTCGTTTGCGCAAAGGTCGCCAGCGCACTCGCCGCGTGCCTGGCCGGAGTACCAGGCAAACGTACGCTCCACGGCTTCTTGCAGTGAGAAGCGCTGCCGCACCTGCAATGTCGTTCTGGCTTTGGAGGGGTCCAGCGACAGGAGGCCGGCCTCGTGTGGCCCCTCCAGACTCTCGCCATAGACGACCTTGGCCTCGGGCGTGGCCCTGCGTGCGATTTCGATTACGTCGCGAACGGCGAGGGCCTCGTGGGGCAGAGGACCGAAGTTGTAGGCTCCCGCCTGATCGGGCCTTTGCCACAGCCTTTCGACCAAAGCGAGGTAACCCGACAGCGGTTCGATCACATGCTGCCAGGGGCGGACCGCCTGTGGCCGCCGTATGTGCAGGGCATGGCCCGAGCGCCAGGCCCGCACGGCGTCAGGAATCAACCTGTCTTGCGACCAGTCACCTCCGCCGATCACATTGCCGGCGCGGGCGCTGGCCACCGCCACGCCACGTTCTTGCAGGAAGGCCAGGCGCCAGCTTTCAATGGCGATCTCGCTGGCGGCCTTGCTGGCGCTATAGGGGTCGTGGCCGCCCAGCGCGTCGTCCTCGCGATACGGCCAGACCCATTCGCGGTTGCGGTAGACCTTGTCCGTTGTGACCATCACCGCCACGCGCGCTTGGGCCATGTCGCGCAGCGCGTCGAGCACATGCACGGTGCCCATCACGTTCGTGGCGAAGGTCTCGACAGGCTCGAGGTAACTGGGGCGCACGAGGGCCTGCGCCGCCAGGTGCAGGATGACCTCGGGGTGCGCTTGAGTGACGATCCGCTTCACGGCCTCGGCATTTCGAATATCGCCAACGTTGTGGTCGCACACCGAGTGAAGGTTGAGTAGGTCGAACAGGTTGGGTTGGGTTGTCGGTTCAAGCGAGAGCCCGGTCACATGAGCACCCATGCGCGACAACCAGAAAGTGAGCCATGCACCTTTGAAGCCAGTATGGCCCGTCATCAGCACCCGGCGGCCACGCCAGAACGCCGGGTCAGGGGTGAAGTTGCCGTTCAAGGCCATCTTTTCCAAGGGGCCTTGCCGCTGGTCCAGAGTTCTTCCAACTGGTTCTTCTCGCGCAACGTGTCCATGGGTTGCCAGAAGCCATCGTGTTCGAAGGCACGGAGCTCGTCCATGGCCACCAGCTTGACGAGGGGTTCGCCTTCCCAGCTGCTGCGATCCCCGTCGATGAGGTCGATCACCGAAGGCGACAGCACGAAGAAACCACCATTGATCATGCCGCCATCGCCTCGCGGCTTTTCGGTGAACCCGGACACCGCATGGCCATTGATTTCCAGCGCACCGTAGCGTCCCGGGGGACGCACAGCCGTGACGGATGCCTTCTTGCCATGTGACTGGTGAAAGCGGATCAGTGCGGCGATGTCGACATCGGACACGCCGTCACCATAGGTGAAGCAAAAGGCCGACTCGTTCTCCACATAGCGACGCACCCGGCGCAGGCGACCACCGGTGAGCGTCTCGTCGCCTGTGTCCACCAAGGTCACCTTCCAGGGCTCCGCCTTTTTCTCGTGGACTTCCATCTGGTTGTTGCTCATGTCGAAGGTGATGTCCGACATGTGCAGGAAGTAGTTGGCGAAGTACTCCTTGATGACATAGCCCTTGTAGCCACAGCAGATCACGAACTCGTTGACGCCGTGCGACGAGTACATCTTCATGATGTGCCAGAGGATGGGGCGCCCGCCGATCTCGATCATCGGTTTGGGTTTGAGGTGCGTTTCTTCCGAGATGCGGGTGCCAAGTCCACCGGCCAGGATGACAGCTTTCATGGGCGTGGATTCCGTTTCAGGAAGAGAGGTGCGCGACGTACCAGCCGAGGGCTTCCTGCAAGCCTTCGCCCAGCCGATGAGACGCGCGGTAGCCCAGCAGCCGGTCGATCTTGCCCACGTCGGCCAGCGAATGGCGCACATCGCCGGCGCGGAAGTCGCGGTAGGCTGGCTGGCTGGTCGAGATCGATGGCTGGTCGATGGCGAGGTTGTCGCGCAGCAGGCGGAAGAGGTCATTGAGGCTGGTGCGCTCGCCCACCGCGACGTTGTATACCTGGTTCAATGCCTCGCTCTGGGTAGTGGTGGCCGCCAGCAGGTTGGCCTGGACGGCGTTTTCCACGTAGCAGAAGTCCCGGCTGGTTTCGCCATCGCCATTGATGTAAACCATGTCTCCCTGGATGAGCGCTGCCGTCCATTTGGGGATCACGGCCGCGTACGCACCATCCGGGTCTTGCCGGCGGCCGAACACGTTGAAGTAGCGCAGGCCGACCGTGTGGAAGCCGTAGCTGCGGGCGAACACGTCGGCGTACAACTCGTTGACGTACTTGGTCACTGCGTAAGGACTGAGCGGCTTGCCGATCACGTCCTCGACCTTGGGCAGGCCTGGATGGTCACCATAGGTGCTGCTGCTGGCCGCATACGTGAAGCTCTTGGCACCGGCATCGCGCGCTGCCACCAGCATGTTGAGGAAGCCAGTGACATTGGCGCTGTTGGTGGTGATGGGGTCGCCCAGGCTGCGCGGCACGCTGCCCAGCGCCGCCTGGT
>DATLHT010000128.1:0-2332 GCA_035539795.1 Burkholderiaceae bacterium | reverse complement strand
GAGTAGTAGTCGCCGCCCTGGTTGTAGAAGCCTGACTGACCCCACCAGTAATGGATGCCGTCCTGGGTCTGCGGACGCCCATTGACGTCAACCGCGGGCGAACCCTCGTAATCGTCGCCGTACCACTGGTAGTCCTCGGTGGTGACTTCCATGCTGCGGTTGGTGCGCTTCTGCTTGGTCACGCCCACCAGCACGCCGAACCGGTCGTCATCGCTGTGCCAGGAATACATCGCCGACAGCTGCGGGTCGGTGGTCTTGCTGGTGTCGGAATAGGTGCCTTCGACGGTGGCGAAGCCCGAGTTGCTTTCCATGTCCAGCGGACGACGGGTATGCAGGATCACGGTACCGCCCACGCCACCTTCGTCCAGGCGGGCTTCCGGCGTCTTGAACAACTCGGCGCTGGACAGCATGTTGGACGGCAGCAGCATGTAGTTGAACGAGCGCGTCGGGTCGCCGTTGGATTCGGCGGAGGCGACGTAGTTGCCATTGAGCTGGGTCAGGGTCAGTTCCGGCGACAGGCCGCGGACGCTGACGTTTTTGCCTTCGCCGCCGCTGCGGGTGACGATCACGCCGGGCACGCGCTGCAGCGCGTCGGCGACATTCTTGTCGGGGAACTTGCCGATGTCTTCGGCGTTGACGACTTCGACGATGGCGTTCGCGTTGCGCTTCTGATCCAGGCTCTTCTCGATCGCGTAGCGGTAGCCGACGACGCTGACGGCGTCGAGGTCCGTGGCCTGGCTGGAAGTTTCGGCCTGCGGAGTGGCCTCTTGCGCGAAGACGGACACCGGCAACGCGGCAGCCGCCGTCAGTGCGATGGTGATGGCGGCGGACAACGTACTGCGGTTATGTGTGCGTGACATCTGATTCAACCCCTCTCTGATTGAACAAGCGAAAGAATTCTGCGTTTGGAACGATCTAAATTCGCGGCCTGATGCTTCCGGTAGAAGTCGCCCGCCATGGCCCCGCGTAAATCACCCTCCCGGGCCACACGATCCAAATTTGGATCGGTCTAGGTCGGCGACAAAATTAGTACCATGAGACGGGGCGGGCCGCATGCTGCTGCGCAGCATCGGCCGATTGACCTGCCATCCAGGCGGAGGGAAGGGCCTCGTCGGTCCGGTTTTTGGTGCACTGCAGAATGCGGGCTTCCGCGATGTATGGTCTGTTTAGACCGATCCAGTGGCGTTGAAACTGGAGTCGCGGCGAAGTTTCCGCATTTTTTGGCCTTGGGATTTGGATCGGTCCAAAGCCCCGGGCGCAGTGGTGGCTGGTCAATCTCTGGCTGATGCACGCTCAAATCCGCATCAAGGAGAACGCAATGGAAGCACCCGTGCCAAACCCCAAAGCCCGGCCGGGCAGGGCAAGTCGCTTTTGCGAGGTAACTCATACCGTCCGCGTGGCATCCGGGACTTCAGAACGGGCCCTGCGCCGGGATCGGCCTGGCCATGACGGCGCCCTGCGGGCCGGCGGCGAGGCCTGAAGTCGATATGCGAACCCTCTTTTGCTTTGGCGAGGCGCTGATTGATTTCTTCGCCGAACCAACTTCCACACCGGGCGCGCCACGCAGCTTCCACCAGCATGCCGGCGGCGCGCCGGCCACCGTCGCCGTTGCGGCCGCCAGGCTAGGCGTTCCGACCCAGTTTGTGGGCGCGCTCGGAGCCGACATGTTCGGCAATTCCCTGTTGGAGAGCCTGCAGACGGCAGGTGTCGGCATCGCCAACGTTGTGCAGACCGACGCCGCGCCTACCGCATTGGCCTTCGTCGCCCTGGACCACCACGGCGAACGCAGCTTCAGCTTCTACCGACCACCCGCCGCCGACCTGTTGTTCCGTGCCGAGGATTTTCCGGCCGATGTTTTCGCGGGCGCGGGCGCGCTCCACGTGTGTTCCAACAGCTTGACCGGCGAGCCGGCGGCGGGCGCCACCTTGCATGGCATGCGGATCGCGCGCCAGGCCGGCGCGCTGGTCAGCATGGACCTCAACCTGCGACCGATGTTGTGGGACGCACAGATCGATCCGCGCCCGTTGCTATGGCAAGCCCTGGAGCTCGCCGATGTGGTCAAGCTCGCGCGCAACGAACTTGAGTACCTCGCCGAAGGAACCAGCGAGCAGGCCGTGCTGCGCAGGCTCACGCAGGCAGGTGTCCGTTGGGTCGTGGTCACCGATGGTGCGTCGCCGCTGCGCTGGTACGGCGCAGACGGGGCAGGGGAACTGCATACTCCCCGCGTCAACGCGATCGATACCACCGCTGCAGGGGACGCGTTTGTCGGTGGGCTACTCTTTCATCTGGTCAGCACAGGGGTGGATGCGGCGCACCTGACTGGGTTCATCAG
>DATLHT010000127.1:0-16019 GCA_035539795.1 Burkholderiaceae bacterium | reverse complement strand
CACCCGCAACAGCAGCAAGGTCGCGCCCGTAAACCCCAGCGCATGCTGCAGCGAGAACCCGATCAGGTCCCCCAGCACGCCACCCGGTGCGCGCGGCAGCGCCACCGACATGCCATACATGCGGATCGCTTCGAGCCCCATGCTGCTGCCCAGCAGCAGCACGAAACCGAACCAGGTCACGCCCGGCCCGGGCGGCGCCTCGGCCCGTTCGATCACGACTTCGGTCGTCAGCTGGCGCCAGCCGCGCCACACCTTGCGCAGCAGGAACACTGCCCACCAGTAGGCAGACAGGCCGAAGACGAACAGCAGCACGTCCGCCACCCAGGCGCCGACACGGCCACCCAGATTGTGGATATCGGCCACCTGGCTGGCATGCGACCAGCCCGGATCGCCCTTGTCGTAGCTGAGCAGAATGCAGAAGAACGCCAGCGTCACCGCCAGCAGCAGGAACCAGCGCACCTCGCCAAACAGGCCACCGATGCGCGAAGGCAGCGCTGCGGGATCGGTACGGGTAGTAGTAGAAGCACGAGCCATGCGGGATCGTCGATATCAAGCGATGGAATGCGTCGATTGTACCCCGCCAAGACCTATCGGCGCGATTGAGAGGTCCAACTACGCTGTTGCGCCAACGCACATATAATGAGCTCTTCACCTTCACGATGTTGTGCGCAAGTCGCCTGGAAAACCATGACAAAACACGCCAAAGTGCTCATTCTCGGCTCCGGCCCCGCCGGCTACACCGCAGCGATCTACGCTGCCCGTGCCAACCTCAACCCCGTGCTGGTCACCGGCATGGCGCAAGGCGGCCAGCTGATGACGACCACCGATGTGGAAAACTGGCCGGCCGATGTGCCCCACCTGCAGGGTCCTGACCTGATGCAGCGCTTTCTCGAACACGCCGAGCGTTTCAACACCGAGATCGTGTTCGACCATATCCATACCGCGCACCTCAAGGAAAAGCCGATCCGCCTCGAAGGCGACAGCGGTGAGTACACCTGCGATGCGCTCATTATCTCGACCGGCGCCTCGGCCCAGTATCTGGGATTGCCCTCGGAAGAAAAATTCATGGGCCGCGGCGTCTCTGCCTGCGCCACCTGCGACGGCTTCTTCTACAAGAACCAGGACGTGGCGGTAATCGGCGGCGGCAATACTGCCGTGGAAGAGGCGCTGTACTTGTCCGGCATCGCCCGCAAGGTCACGGTGGTGCACCGCCGCGACAAATTCCGTGCGGAGCCGATCCTGATCGACCGCCTGATGGAAAAGGTCAAGAACGGCAATGTCGAGGTCAAGTGGAACAGCGTACTGGACGAAGCGCTCGGTGACGATTCGGGCGTGACCGGCATCCGCATCCGCAGCACCGATGGCAGCAAGACCGAGGACATCGCCCTGACCGGCATTTTCGTGGCCATCGGCCACAAGCCCAACACGGACATCTTCGAAGGCCAGCTGGAGATGCACAACGGCTATATCAAGACCAAGAGCGGCACCGACGGCAACGCCACGGCCACCAGCATTCCGGGCGTATTCGCCGCCGGCGACGTGCAGGACCACGTGTACCGTCAGGCCATCACCAGCGCCGGCACGGGCTGCATGGCCGCGCTGGATGCCCAGCGCTACATCGAAAGCCTGGAGTAAGGACCGCGAAAGCAAGAGCGGCCATCCACGCCGGTCTTTCGTATAATCGTTCAGAGATGTGATTCCCGGAGCGATGGATGGCACAAGGCCCGACCCGATCGAACCGCAAGCTCGATCTGTCGGGCCTTGCCAGTTTACGCGCCGAACTCAAGGCGCAGGATGCCGCGCGCCAGGCGGAGCGCGTGCGTGCCGAAGCCGCAGCACGCCAGGCCGCGGAGGAAGCCAACCTGTTCCGCAGCAGCCTGGGAAATGTCACGCCGCTGGCCGGCACGTCACGCGTCGACGTCGAACGCCCACGCCCGTCGGCCCATCCACTGCAGACCCGGCAGGACGAACAGGCCGTGCTGAAGGCTTCGCTCTCCGACGAATTCGATGCCGACAGCCTGCTCGATACCGATGACAGCCTCTCCTTCCGCCGCCCTGGTATCGGCCCCGATGTGGTGCGCAAGCTGCGCCGCGGACACTGGGTGGTGCAGCGGCAGATCGACCTGCACGGCCTGCGCCGCGATGAAGCGCGCGACGCCCTGGCCGAGTTCCTGCGGCAAGCGGTCCGCCAGGGCATTCGCTGCGTACGCGTGATCCACGGCAAGGGCCTCGGCTCACCCGGCCGCGAGCCGGTGCTCAAGGGCAAGGTACGCGCCTGGCTGGTGCAGAAGGATGAAGTCATCGCCTTTGCCGAACCGCGTCCGGTCGATGGCGGCGCGGGCGCACTGGTTGTGCTGCTGCGGCCCATGCCGGCCTGACCGATGAACCAGCTCAATACCCTGCTCCAGATCATGGAGATCCTCGCCGTACTGGCCTTTGCCATCTCGGGACTGGCCGAGGCGCGCAAGCAGCGGCTCGATGCGGTCGGCGCCTTCATCCTCGCCTTTCTCACTGCCTTCGGCGGCGGCACGCTGCGCGACATCCTGCTCGACCGGCGCCCCTTCTACTGGGTCGAGCATGAGGAGTATGTCATCGTGCTGTTCGTCATGTGCCTGTTTGCCACGTATGTACTGCGCGTGGTCAACCGCGTCGTCTCGCACCGTGTGCTGATCATTGCCGATGCCATCGGCCTGGGGCTGTTCAGCGTGCTCGGGACGTCGCTGGCGCTGGAAATGGACCTGCCAGTCGTGACTGCCGTCATCATGGGCGTGGTTACCGGCGTATTCGGGGGTGTGCTGCGCGATGTGATCAGCAACGAAGTGCCGATGATCATGCGTGGTACCGAACTATATGCGACCTGCGCCTTCATCGGCTGCTGGGTCTATATCGGCATGCAGTCGCTGGAGGTGGCGGCAGCGTGGAGCCTGCTCGGCGCCACCGCCACGGTGGTCGGCGTGCGACTGGTATCACTGCGCCTGCAGTGGCAGCTGCCGCGCTAGCGGACGCACCCAGGGATGCGCCGCCAGCGCGGTATCAGCCACGCATGAAACGACTCAGTGCCCTTCCTCGATGTTGAGGATCTTGCCCAGGCCCAGGAAGTAATTGGCGAAGGCGAGCACGGTTGCCGTCACGGCAATGTAGACGACCGAGAGCGCCGCCAGCGTCGGATCGGCGAATTCCCGTACATAGTTGTACATGGCTACCGGCAGGGTCTGCGTGGCTTGCGTGGTGACGAAGAGCGATGCGGTGAATTCGCTGAACGACATGATCGCGGCAAACAGCCAGCCGCCGAACAGGCCCGGCGCGAGCAACGGAATCGTGATCGTGAACAGCACCTTTAGCGGTGACGCGCCCAGGCTGGCCGCGGCCTGCTCGAAGCGTGCGTCGAGGTTCTCCATGGACACGTACACGCTCTTCAGCACGAAGGGCAGCACCAGCATCACGTGACACAGGATGACCACGTCATAGGAGCGGTTGATAGATGCCTGCGACACCAGGATCAGCAGACCCAGGCCCAGCGTGAAGTGCGGCACCACCAGCGGCGAATGCAGGATCGCCAGCAGGGTCTGCTTGCCCCAGAACTCCAGCCGCTTGACGGCAATCGACAGGCAGGTACCGATCACCAGCGCGATGAACGAGGACCAGCCGGTCACGACGAGGCTGGCACGAAAGCCTTCCCGGAAATCAGGATAGCTGAACACGCGCGCAAACCACGTCAGTGAATACGACTCCGGCGGGAAGGAGATGATCGCCTTTTCGTTGAAGGAGGCAATAGTCACCACCACGACCGGCAGCAGCACGAAGGCCAGCAGCAGCGCAACCAGCACGGGCCCGGCGATGCGCAGCGGCCAAGGCAAAGCGTTCTTGATTCTCATATTAGTGTCCTCCCACGGTCTTCAGCCGCTTGGTAAAGAGTCCCAGGGCAAAGAGCGACGCAGCGGTCAGCAACAGGCCCATGACACTCAGGCTGGCGGCCAGCGGGAAATTCATGGAGGCGAAGCCAAGCTGGTACACCAGCGTCGATACCGTCGGCACCCGTCCACCGCCGATCATCTGCGGTGTGGCAAAGGCACTGAAAGTCCAGGCGAACGCGGTCGTGATGCCAGCCAGAATGCCGGGCATGGATAACGGCAGCGTCACCGTGATGAAGGTCCGAACGGGACCGGCGCCCAGGCTCTGGGCCGCTTTTTCGTAGTCCCGGTCGATATGCGAGATGGCCGTGGCGAGCATCAGCACCACCACCGGAATCGTCACTTGCACCAGCGCGATCAA
Source organism: Burkholderiaceae bacterium (assembly GCA_035539795.1). Lineage (GTDB taxonomy): Bacteria > Pseudomonadota > Gammaproteobacteria > Burkholderiales > Burkholderiaceae > Imbroritus. The sequence goes on along the minus strand of DATLHT010000127.1, from coordinate 11,747 downwards.
CACGCCCAGGTGGGTGAACATCAGTTCCAGCGGCCATTCGATCAGACCGAGCTTGCGCAGCAAGCCGTTGATGAAGCCATTGCTGCCCAGCACCGAGATCCACGAATACGTCCGGACGATTTCGCCCAGGAACAGTGGCGTGATAGACACCACAAGGATAAAGGACTTGAGCGCGCGGTTCTTCACGCGCACCAGGGCATAAGCCAGCGGATAAGCGGCCAGCAGCGAGAAGATCGTCGTCTCCACGCTCAGCAACAGTGTATTGGCGAACGCGTCGAGATAAATCGGCTTGGTCAAGCCGGTGAAGTTGGCGAACGTGAAGCCGCCCACATCGAGGGAGCCAGGCACGAATGCCCGGAAGCTGAACTGCAGCACCGCGAACAGCGACACCACAATGCACAGCGCGACAAGCACTGACGGGGAGACCAGCCAGGCCCGTAGGTCGGAGCGCTTTCTCATATGAATTGTTCCAGTGGCTCAATCGGCGAGGGAGGATCGGCGCAGCATACAGCCACAGCGATCCTCCCTCGATATCCTGCAGCGTGTCAGGCCCTTGTTACGTGCCCGTGCAAGCCGGGAGCAGGCCTGACACGCTCTGTACCGCATCAGTTCATCATGTTTTCAGTGAACCACTTGCGCCATTCCGCAGTCTTCTCGGCACGCAGCTTGTGGTCGATGAGAATCGCCTTGTCCCATTGCTCCTTCGTGGTGAACACGCCTGGCAGCTTGGCATCTTCCGGCGAGACCTTGGCGTCGTCGACTACTGGGCTGGCCTTCTTCAGCGCCACGATCTTCGACTGCACTTCCGGCGACAGTGCGATGTTCATAAACTTGTACGCGAGGTCAGCCTTGGTCGAACCCTTGGTGATGGCCATGGTGTCGATACCGAGCACCGCGCCTTCCTTCGGCGTCACCAGCTTGATGGGCACGCCCTGGCTCACCATGTGGTAGGCATTGATCGACAGGACCACCTGCACCGGCGTTTCACCCGAGGAGATGAGCTGCTGCGAGTTGGCGTCGTTGGTATAGAACGCCTTGAAGTTCGGCTTCAGAGACTTGAGCTTGTCCTGGCCCTTTTCCCAGCTCTTGGCATCACCGCCCGAGAGCAGCGCGGAGACGGCAACCAGGTGACTCGGATCGAAGTCAGGTGCGCCCAGCTTGCCTTTGAGCGCGGGATTCCACAGATCATTCCAGCTGTCGAACTTGATGCTCGGCGGCACCATGTCGGCACGGTAACCGATCGTGTACACGTAGGCCCAGCTGCCGATGTGATAGGGGCTGATCTTGGCGCGATCGACCAGGTGCTTGTAGTTCGGGAGCTTGCTCGTATCCAGCTTTTCGAAGAGATTGCCGTTGACATACAGCCAGCCGACATGCGACGTTGTGAAGGTCACGTCGCTCTCGGGCTTCGAGGCGAGCTTGGCCTTGTTCAGGCGGTCGATGGTACCGCCCGTGACGTACCGAACCGGCACGCCGGTCTGACGCGTGAACTCCTTGCCGATGCTTTCATCGATCAGGTCACGGAAACTGCCACCCCAGGTGCTGACCACCAGGGCTTCCTGAGCCCATGCCGCCGTGCTGGTGAGCGTGGCGGAGAGCGCGCAAAGTGTCAAAAGCTTGCGAATCGTCATTTACTACCCCCAATCGAAAGATAAACATCTGGCAGAACTGGAATACGTGGGAACGTGCCCGTGCAACGCATCATGCAGCGGCCACTGATGCGACGCAAGAATCACGCCACAACCACGGCAATCTGGCGCAACGACTCGACGCAATTCCGCTCAATTACGGGGCCTATGATGTGAAAGCCGTGCCATGCGGGAAAGTCGGCTTTTTCTTACGGGTGCCTCACATTTCCTGATGGGGTTGCCTGAATGCCCCGCAGGCCGGAACCCATCGGGCATGGACTGTCAGTCCTACCTCTTCCGGCCGCAAGGCATATGAGGGCAAACCCCGATCCGCCACCTGCGGCAAAGCACTATTCGGAAATTCCTAAACAGCCAGCCAGAAAAAACAAATGGCGCCTTCAGGCGGTGCAGATGACCATGCATGCGGGGCACATCGCCCGCCAACACGTCCCGTCATCTGTTTAATCGACCTGAAGCGACTATGAAGCATACCCGCATCCGCACCTTCAACACGAAAGATACCTACCCCGAACAGAAGCTGGACAACGATCTGTGCCAAGCCGTTGTCGCACGGGGCCGCACGGTTTTCCTGCGCGGACAGATCGGCCAAAACCTGGACACCTCGGAAAGCGTATGCATCGGCGACGTCGCCGGACAGACGGAACAGGCCATGGCCAACATCGCAATGCTGCTCAAGGAAGCCGGTGGTGAACTCGAGGACATCTGCAAGATCACCATCTACATCATCGACCCGCGCTACCGTGAAGATGTCTACCGCGTCATCGGCCGCTGGCTGAAGGGTGTGTTCCCGGTATCGACCGGCATCGTGGTGTCGGCTCTGGCTCGCCCCGAGTGGCTGGTCGAAGTCGATGCTACCGCTGTCATTCCCGACTGAGATTCCTGACCGAGCTGCCATGACCTTCTCTATCATCGCTCGATGCCCGGCCACCGGCCAGTTTGGTGCTGCCGTGGCATCCTCCTCGCCGGCGGTCGCCTCGCGCTGCATCCGCGGCCGCAAGGGCGTGGGCGCAGCCGCCAGCCAGAACATCACCGATCCGGACCTGGGCCCGCTCGCCCTCGACCTGATGGCCAGCGGCATGACACCTGAACAGGCCCTCGCCGAGTTGCGCAAACGTCCCTTCATCGAATATCGCCAGTTGATGGCCATCGATGCGCACAACCCGCCGGTGATCTTCACGGGCGCCCAGTGCCTGGGCACCCTGGCGAGCGTCGCCGGGACCCACGCGGCATGCGCAGGCAACATGCTGGCCACGCGCGACGTGCCGCAGGCCATGCTGACGGCTTTCGAGCAGGCTGAAGGCGTGCTGGCGGAGCGGCTGATGCAGGCGATGCTTGCCGGCCAGGCAGCCGGCGGCGAGGAAGGTCCGGTGCATTCGGCTGGCCTGTTGGTGTACGATGCACAGAACTGGCCCGTCGTGGATCTCCGCCTGGATTGGGTGGAAAACGATCCGGTCCAGGCCCTCTATGCCACCTGGCAAGTGTACGCCCCGCAGCAGAAGGACTACGTCACGCGGGCGCTCGATCCCAGCGCAGCGCCCAGCTTCGGTGTTCCCGGAAACCTTTGAGCTGACCGCCGCGTCGCATGGCAGCGTGACAGCGCCGGTCAGACGACCGGCGCTCGAAAGGGCAAACTTTCTCCAGTACACTGGATCGTTGACCTTTTCTTGACCTCGACATGCTCAATCGCATTTCCTTGCGCCAGATGGAGTATTTTGTCGCGACGGCGAAGCATGGCAGTATCGCCGCTGCATCGACACAAATCCATATCTCGTCCCCTTCGATTTCCGCGGCCATTGCCCATATCGAAACTGAACTCGGGGTACAGCTGTTCGTCCGCCACCCCTCCAAAGGGCTTGGCCTGACGACCATCGGTGCGCTGGTTCTGCAGCATTGCGAGGATATGCTCGAACGGTCGTCGCGTCTCTATGAGATCGCCTCCGATTCGAGCGACGCTATCCAGGGCACTTTGCGAGTTGGCAGCTTTCACTCACTCACGGCCATGATTGCGCCGGAGGTTATTTTTGGTTTCTCCCGCGCTTTCGAGAAAGTCGAACTGCAGATGGTCGAAGGCGATCAGGAAATCCTGATGAATAAGCTCCATGCACTCGAGATCGATCTGGCGATCACCTATGACCTGCTCCTTGGCGATGACATCGAGTTCGAGAGCCTGGCCACACTACCGCCCTATGTTCTCGTCAGCGAAGTCCATCCGCTCGCGCAGCAGAAGGTCGTCTCCTTCGAAGAGTTGGCACCGGAGCCCTTTATCCTGCTCGACCTGCCCATCAGCCGCGATTATTTCGCCTCTCTGTTTGAAAAGGCCGGTGTGACACCTAACATCGTCGCCCGCTCGCAATCCGCGGAAGCGGTCAGATCAATGGTCGCCAATGGCATTGGTTACGCGCTTTTCAACGTGCGCCCAAAATCCAATCAATCACTCGACGGAAAACGCATGGTGCGGGTCCGGCTCGCCGGCACCCACCGCCCCATGCTGCTAGGGTTGGCAACTTACAAGCCGATGAAACTGTCGAGATTGACCCAGGTTTTCATGGAACGCTGCCGCGCATACATCTCCGACCAGTACATTCCCGGCATGAGCGCGCCGAGTTTCTTCGACCCCCATTTACCGGCGCCCTGACGCGCCACTTCCACGGGTCATGCCGCATCCCGGCATCGACTCATCAACAAGGCTAGAGATGGAACATCAAACCTCGTCCGCAAGCGTCTCACTCCTGGAAACGCTCATCTCATTCGCATCGGTCTCCCTAACGCCCAATATCGGCCTCATTCACCACGTTCAGGCCATCCTCGCGGAAGCCGGTATCGAATCAACGCTGGCCCCCGACCCGCAGGACCCTACCCGCTCCAACCTCTTTGCGAGCGTCGGACCGGAAGGCGTACCGGGTGTCCTGCTCTCCGGCCACACCGATGTGGTGCCGGTGGAAGGCCAGCCATGGACATCGCCCCCTTTTGAAGCAACGCACAAAAATGGACGTATTTATGGCCGCGGCACGTCCGACATGAAAGGGTTCGTCGCCTGCGCCATCATGGCCATGGTGGCAGCGGCCAAGCAGCCGCTGAAGCGCCCCTTGCAGCTGGCTTTGTCTTTCGACGAGGAAATCGGCTGCGTCGGCGTGCGCCATTTGCTGCGCCGCCTGGAAGGCTCGCTACCTGCACCGTATCTGTGCATCGTCGGCGAGCCGACCCTGATGCGGATCGGCACGGGTCACAAGGGCAAGGCAGCGTACCGCGCCATGTGCTGCGGCCAGGCCGGTCACTCAGGCTTGGCCCCGCGCTTCTTCAACGCCATCCACATGGCCAGCGATCTCGTTGCCTCGATGCGTGACGTGCAGCGCGAACTCGCGGAAAGCGGCCCGCGCGAGGAAGGCTACGGTGTGCCCTACACCACGGTCCATGCCGGCGTCATCAAAGGTGGCCGCGCCCTGAACATCGTGCCGAGCGAATGCGAGGTGAGCTTCGAGATCCGCAACGTGTCGGAAGACAAACCCGAGGAAATCCTGCAGCGGATCCTGGAGCGCCTGGCCGAACGCGTCAAGAACGAGGCACTGGACCCTGCCGCCCCCCTGCCGGATATCCAGATGACCAACAGCTACCCGAGCCTGAACACGCGCGAGGACTCCCCCGCCGTCGGCCTGCTCGTCTCCCTGCTGCCTCCGGGCACGCCGTGCACCAAGGTGGACTACGGCAGCGAAGGAGGCCTGTTCAAGCAGAGCTGGAACGAGACGCCTGTACTGATCTGCGGTCCAGGCAGCATCGAGGTCGCCCACAAGGCGGACGAATACGTGGAACTGTCCCAGATCGAAGCCTGCGACCGCATGCTGGCGGGGCTCGTCGATTTTCTCTGCAAGTAAGGGAAAGCGCCCCAGCCCGCTCCCGGGCTGGGTGTCCTGGTGAAACGATCAGGGCCAGGAAGCAGGAAAAATGCCCTGAGAGGAAATGCCCTGAGCCGCCGGGGCACCGGCAACCGACCGGTTACAGCTCCGACTTCGGCAGCAGGATACCGCGGTCCACCGAGCGGATATCGGTCTTGCCGCAGAACGCCATGGAAAGATCCAGCTCGTTGCGGATGATCTCCAGGGCCGTGGTCACGCCCCGCTCGCCGAGCGCCCCCAGGCCGTACATCATGGCGCGGCCGATGTAGGTGCCGCGCGCCCCGAGGGCGATGGCCTTGAGCACATCCTGGCCCGACCGGATCCCGCCATCCATGTGCACTTCCACCCGGTCACCGACCGCCGCCACAATACGCGGCAAGGTGGAGATCGATGACGCCGCACCGTCCAGCTGACGCCCGCCATGATTCGACACAATGATGGCGTCGGCACCGCTCTCCACCGCCAGTCGCGCATCCTCGGGATCCTGGATGCCCTTGACGATCAGCTTGCCGCCCCAGTGCTTCTTGATCCATTCCACGTCCTGCCAAGAGAGACGCGGATCGAACTGCTCGCGGGTCCACTCCACCAGCGAACCGATGTTGTCGACGCCCTTTGCATGGCCGACGATATTGCCGAAGTGGCGATGCTTCGTGCCGAGCATGCCCAGGCACCAGCGTGGCTTGGTGGCCAGGTTCAGCAAGTTGCGCAGCGTCGGCTTGGGCGGCGTGGACAGGCCATTCTTCTTGTCCTTATGCCGCTGGCCGAACACCTGCAGGTCCATGGTCACCACCAGCGCGGAACAGTTCGCAGCCTTGGCGCGGTCAATCAGGCCTTCGACAAAAGTCTTGTCGCGCAGCACATACAGCTGGAACCAGAACGGATGGCGTCCGGTTGCCTCGGCCACGGCCTCGATCGGACAGATGCTCATGGTGGACAACGTGAACGGAATGCCATGCTTCTTCGCCGCGCGCGCCGCCAGGATTTCGCCATCGGCGTACTGCATGCCGGTCAGCCCGGTCGGTGCAATCGCCACCGGCATGCTGACGGGCTGGCCCACCATCGTGGTAGCGGTACTGCGCTCGGTGATATCAACCGCCACACGCTGGCGGAACTCGAGGCGCTGGAAATCCGCCTCATTGGCGCGATACGTGTATTCGGTCCACGAACCGCCATCGACATAGTCGTAGAACATGCGCGGCACGCGCTTTCTCGCCAGCCGGCGCAGATCTTCAATACATGTTATCTCGGCCATGAAGCTTCCCCCTGAAAAAAGCAAAAAGCTGCCGGATCATTTCGATCCGGCAGCCCCTACGTGCACACCCGTTACGATTGACGGGTCACCATTGCGGCCTCACGACCGGTCATACGTGTAGTAACCGTTCTGCAGCACGATATGGTCAGCAATGTATTTCGCATCGTGCCACACGCCGTAGATAAACGACGACGCCCGGTTGACCAGGTTCGGCAGGCCCAGGAAGTAGATGCCGCCTTCGGCGGAAATACCACGCTTGTGGAAAGGATCACCCTTCTCGTCGAAGGCATTCTTCACGTTCAGCCACTTGAAGTCGAACTTGAAGCCGGTCGCCCACAGGATCGTGGTGATGCCGGCTTCGGCCAGATTCAGGCTGAGGATCGGGTTCGTCAGGCAGTCCGGATCGGGCAGCAGCTTCCAGGCTTCGGGTTCCGGCGGGAAATCCAGACCGTTTTCCGCGATGTACTCATCCGCTTCACGCAGCACGTCGAAGTAGGCACGGTCGCCTTCGGCGATGTTCTCGGGCAGGCCCGGCTCGAACGTGATCACGCCATCCTTGTAGGACTGGGTCAGGCCGACCAGGTTGATGCCCGAATGCGCCAGACGACGGAAATCCACCGTCTTGCCGCCTTCGTAGCCGCTCACGGCAAACGCAACGTGCGCCTTCTTCGGGCGGATCTTCACTTCATCCCACAGGCCGAGGGCACCCAGCCACCACACGTAATCGCGGCCGCGGTACGAACGCGGCGGGCGGTAATGCTCGCCCACCGACAGATACACGGTCTTACCGGCCTGGCGCAGCTCTTCGGCGATCTGCGAGCCGGACGCACCGGCGCCCACCACGAGCACGGCGCCATCCGCCAGTTGACCCGGGTTCTTGTATGCCGAAGAATGCAACTGCTGGATCTTTTCGGTTTCCGGCACGATGCGCGGATAGGCCGGAATCTGGAACGGACCGGTCGCAGCCACCACGTTGGCGGCTTCGATCACGCCTTCGGAGGTGGTTACCTTGAAGCCGGGGCGGCCCTGGTGACGCTCCACCGACTTGACTTCCACGCCGGTACGCACCGGCGCCTTCAGCATTTTGGCGTAGTCCTCGAAATACTGCGCCATGCGTTCCTTGGGCGGAAAGGCCTCCGGGGAAACGCCCTCGAATTTCAGTCCGGGGAAACGGTCATGCCAGGCCGGCCCATTCGCGACCAGCGAATCCCAACGCTCCGAGCGCCAGCGCTCTGCGATCCGGCTACGCTCCAGCACGACATGCGGCACGCCCATGAGGGCAAGGTGCTCGCTCATGGCGATGCCTGCCTGGCCAGCACCGACCACGACGGTGTTGATTTTTTCCACTGACATTTGAATTTCCTAAAGATAATCGCCCCGGGCAATCTCACCGGCGCGGAAGCATCGACAGGGAGGCGCGCTGACGCCATGGCAAAATGCCCGATCGATGGCGGCCAGTTTGATGAAGCCCGCATCGTTTGAGAATCACGTTTTTCAGACTCAGGGCTTAGGAAAAAGTAAAGCGCCGGCCAAGGCATACGGTTTTCGTGCACACCCGCCTGCCACAAGGCCTCCCAGGCAGGTGTGCGGGTGCCGCACACGCCGGACCATGGGCATTTCGTTTTTTCTGAGGGACCACATCAGTTTCCGCAAAGGCCGGATGCCGGCGGTTTACCGTATCCTGCCAGCCAGTACCGGGCCGCCACGATGCCTCTGGGTCGCGGCCTGCCGCACGGCTTACTCTTCCATCAGCGTACAACCATGAACGTAGCCAACTCCGCGCCTGCCACCCAGCAAAACGACCCCCAGGCCGATACTGCCGTCAGCCTGCAACGGGTAGTCAAGAAGTACCACGATCTCACGGTACTCCATGAGCTCTCGCTGAACATTCGACGCGGGGAATTCCTGACATTGCTGGGCCCGTCGGGCTGCGGCAAGACGACCCTTCTCAATCTCATCGCCGGTTTTGCCGAAGCCAATACCGGTGAGATCTTCATCGATGGCCAACCGGTCACCAGCGAACCGCCGCACAAGCGGCAGATCGGCATCGTGTTCCAGAACTACGCGCTGTTCCCGCACATGACTGTCGAGAGCAACATCGGCTACGGCCTGCGCATGCGGGGTGTGGGCAAGGACGAAATCACCCAGCGCGTGAAGCAGGCGATGGGCATGGTGAAGCTCGACGGCCTGGGCCACCGCAAGCCTCGCGAGCTGTCCGGCGGACAGCAGCAACGTGTGGCGCTGGCACGCGCACTGGTGATCCAGCCCAAGGTTCTGCTGCTGGATGAGCCCTTCTCGGCGCTCGACAAGAACCTGCGCGGTTCGATGCAGGTAGAAATTCGCGAAATCCAGCGTCGTCTCGGCCTGACCACGGTCTTCGTCACGCACGATCAGGGCGAGGCACTAGCCATGTCGGACCGGATCGCTGTGATGTCAGGGGGCGTCATCCGCCAGATCGCGTCGCCGGAGAATCTGTACCAGAACCCGCAGGACCCGTTCGTCGCCTCCTTCCTGGGTGACGTGAACATCCTGCCGGCGCATTACCATGGCCAGACGGCAAGCGAGGTGCAGTTGCGCCTGGGCTCCGGCCTCGTCAGCTTCCCGCGCTCACGCCTCGCGGACGGCTCGCACAACGGCGAACGGCTGGACGTGTACGTGCGGCCGGAACATATCACGCTCGAGAATCTGCATCCCGGCTCGGTGCTGAGCGGCACGGTGATCAATCACGTCTACCAGGGCGATCACATCGACACGTTCATCGACGTCGATATTCCGATGACAGCCCGCCAGGTGATCACGGTACGCAGCGCCGGCCTGGGTGCCATGCAGCGCTGGCCCATCGGTTCCGTGGCAGGATTGGTGCTGCCCGAGGAAGGCGTCAGCATCTTCAACCCGCAAAATCGATCGGAAAAGCGGGAAGCCAAGGCAGAAACCAAAGCAGCCTGAGAGAACACATAGCCATGACCACGATCCCTCGTTCCATGCAAGCCATCATCGCCCGTGAACCCGGCGACGCCAGCGTGCTGACGCTGGCCGAGCGCCCCATGCCGGAACCCAAGGCTGGCGAAGTCCTGCTGCGCGTGCGCGCCGCCGGCGTCAATCGCCCCGACATCATGCAGCGGCAGGGGATTGCCAAGCCGGCACCAGGTATCACCGACGTGCTGGGCCTGGAAGTGTGCGGTGACGTGGTGGCCTGCGGCCCCGGCGTGGATACCCAACTGATGGGCAAGCGGCTGATGAGCCTGGTGCCGGGCGGTGGCTATGCTCCGTGGTGCACGGCACCGGTCGACCAGTCCTTCATCGCCCCCGACAATCTTTCCGACGCCGAAGCAGCTGCCCTGCCGGAAGGCCTCTTCACCGTCTGGCACAACCTGTTCGAACTGGGCCGCCTGGCCATGGGTGAAACCGTGCTGATCCACGGCGCCGCCGGCGGCATCGGTACCCTCGCTATCCAGATGGCACGCGCCGCTGGCGCGACCGTCATCGTCACGGACAACGACGAATCCCGTTTTGCTGAACTACGCGCGCTGGGCGCCGATGCGACCATCTGCTGGCCGACCACCGACTTCTCCAAGGCAGCCCTGGAATACACCGAAGGACGCGGCGTCGACGTGGTCATCGACATCGTCGGTGGCGATTATGTGCGCCGCAACCTGGATGCCATGGCCTTCGGCGGCCGCCATGTCAGCCTGTCGTTCATGCAAGGTTCGGCGGTGACCGTCGAACTGCTGACGCTGATGCAGCGCCAGATCAGCCTGCACTCGTCGACCATGCGCCCACAGACGCACTACGAAAAGACCCGCATGGCCCAGAGCGTGACGCGCCACGTGCTGCCGCTGCTGAAGAGCGGACGGATCAAGCCGCGCATCCACGCGTCGTTCCCGCTTGCGGAAGCCGTAGCCTCGCACCAGGCGCTGGAAAGCGGCAAGGTGTTCGGCAAACTGGTCCTGATTCCCTGACATGAAGCTGCTCTTCGCTCCGACCTCGCCGTTCGTGCGCAAGGTCATGGTCTGCGCCCATCTTACGGGACAGGTCGAACAGATCGAGCTGCTGGACAGCGCCGCGCATCCGGTGCGGCGCGACCCGCGCATCGCCGCCCACAATCCGCTTGCCAAGGTACCGACGCTGATCCTCGAAGACGGCCAGACACTGTATGACAGCCGGGTAATCTGCGAATACCTGGCAAGCCGCGGCAACGCCGAAACGATCTTTCCCGTGGCCGGCCCGGCACGCTGGACCGCCCTGACACGCCAGGCGCTCGGCGATGGCCTGCTCGACGCAGCCCTGCTCGCGCGCTACGAACTGACGGCGCGCCCTGCCGAGGTGCAATGGCCGACGTGGCGCGAAGCGCTGCTGACCAAGGTCAGCGCCTGCCTCGCATCGATCGACGCCATGGCATCGGAACTGCCGACCGAACAGCCGACCATCGGCGAGATCACCCTCGGCTGCGGACTGGGCTACCTGGACTTCCGCTTCCCTGAATTCGACTGGCGCGCCGGGCATGACCACGCGGCCCGCTGGAATGAGGCCTTCCAACGCCTGCCCGCGATGCAGGCGACCCGCCCGTATGAAGCTTGAACGACGAGGCATGCACACCATGAAGCCTGAACAACAAGGCTCGAACGATAAAGGTTGAGACATGAGCGACAAGATCACTATCTGGTTCCTGAACGGCCCCAATGCCAATCTCTATGGCCTGGATGCCAACAACACATACGGCACCGACAGCTTTCCGGTCCTGCAATCGCGCTGCGAGCAGAAGGCCGCGTCCGTCAACGCCGAGTTCCGCTTTCTGCAGTCGAACTACGAAGGCCAGCTGGTTGACTGGATCCAGGAAGCGCGGGGCGTGGCGGACGGCATCATCATTAATGCCGCCGGCCTGACGTACTCCTCAGTGCCGATCCTCGATGCCTTGCTGTCCTTCCCCGGCAAGATCATCGAAACGCATATGAGCAA
>DATLHT010000126.1:0-6552 GCA_035539795.1 Burkholderiaceae bacterium | reverse complement strand
CCAAGCGCAGAAACTCTCCGCGCGCACGCCGGAGATCCGCGCCGCGATGGCGCAGGCAGCGCGAGAAGAAGAGGACCATCTCGGCTGGTGTGCGGAACGCCTCCAAGAAGTCGGCGCCCGGCCCAGCCTGCTCAATCCGCTCTGGTATGCTGGCGCGTTTTCCATCGGCTGGCTCGCCGGGCGTATCGGCGACCGCGTCAGCCTGGGTTTCGTGGCGGAAACTGAACGACAGGTGGAGCATCATCTGGATGGTCATCTTGATCAGTTGCCGGCGCAGGACGGAAAATCGCGGGTCATTCTCGAGCAGATGCGTGCCGACGAGATCCGCCACGGTCAGCATGCAGTCGAAGCTGGTGGCATAGCCCTGCCGGCGCCGGTGCGGGGGGCGATGACACTGGCTTCGCGCCTCATGACCACCACGGCCTATCATCTTTGATCGAATTACAAGCGAACTCAGCTGCGGCGGGCGTTTGCCGCTGCCTTCGGATCATTGTTTCCGCCCGCGTTTGGGCCCGACGCGGGCACATAGATAAGGTGCTTTCTCCGCAATCTTTTCTATGTGCTTAATTTTATTGAACATTCCCCTCGACAGTGCATGCAAAAAATGCGCTAAGTCTTTGTTCTGATTCAAAAAATTCTGTAACTCTCCCTTGCAGAGCCTTGACCGGGTATGTCGCTTCCTCTACAGTGGGAAATAGTGTGAGGAAGTGGTTTTTTGTGTGCAAAAAATGCACTTCCCGGCCGGATTGGCTGGCTGCCGTGGCGCACTGTTTTATCCATGTCAATCGGTGTAGGCGGAAGAAAGGGACGAAACCATCGTGTTTCAGGGGGCTTCGGCGTTGTCGCTGGATGCCAAGGGGCGGATGTCCATTCCGACCCGGCATCGCGAGGCGCTCCAGGTGCAGGCAGAGAACCGGGTGACCATTACCAAGCACCCGGATGGCTGCCTGTTGCTGTTTCCCCGCCCCGAATGGGAAATGTTCCGCAGCCGGATTGCCGCCTTGCCGATGGATGCGCACTGGTGGCGCCGGATTTTCCTGGGCAATGCCGCGGACATTGAGATGGATGGCAACGGGCGTGTGCTGATTGCGCCCGAACTGCGCGGCGCCGCTGGGCTGGACAAGGAAGTAATGCTGCTTGGCATGGGCAGTCATTTTGAAATCTGGGATGCCGCGACGTACGCCGCCAAGGAACAGGCAGCCATGGCGCAGGGCATGCCGGATGCGCTCAAGAATTTCTCTTTCTGACGGTGGGGTATGAGACCTGCAGGTGAATCCGCCAGCCTGCCACACCGGACAGTGCTGCTGGACGAGGCAGTCAATGCCCTGGTCTGGCGACGGGACGGGAGATACATCGACGGCACCTTCGGGCGCGGCGGGCATAGCCGACTGATTCTCGGTCAGCTGGGTCCAGCGGGCCGACTGGTCGCCTTCGACAAGGATCCGGCAGCAATCGCAGAAGCGGGCACCGTACAGGATGCCCGCTTCGCTATTGAGCATACGAGTTTTGCCGACATGGGCGAACGCGTGGCGGCACGCGGCGAGGCGCCGGTGGCGGGTGTGTTGCTCGATCTGGGGATCAGTTCGCCGCAGATCGATGAAGCGGCGAGGGGATTTTCCTTTCGCTTTGATGGGCCGCTCGATATGCGGATGGACACGACGCGCGGCCAGACCGCGGCGGAGTGGCTGGCGACCGCGGACGAGCGCGAGATCGCAAGGGTGTTGAGGGACTATGGGGAAGAACGGTTTGCTGTACAGATTGCAAAGGCGATTGTTGCTCGCAGGCGCGAACCCGCACCTTCCGGTCCAGTCGCTACCACTGCCGACCTTGCCGCACTCGTGGCGCAAGCCGTCAAAACACGCGAGAAGGGCCAGGACCCTGCGACCCGCACCTTTCAGGCTATACGGATTCACATCAATCAAGAGCTTGCGGACCTCGAAAGAGGGCTGACGGCCGCTTACGAGTTGCTGGAACAGGGAGGCCGTCTGGTCGTGATCAGTTTTCACTCGCTCGAGGACCGCATCGTCAAGCGGTTTATGCAGGGGCATGCACGGCCGCAACTGGCGGACGCATCCGCCCTGCGCCGCATGCCGCTGCGCGCGAGTGAACTCCCTCAGCCGACCCTGCGCCTCCTTGATCGGATCAAGCCGAGCCAGCAGGAAATCGATGCCAATCCCCGTGCACGCTCCGCGATCATGCGGGTGGCGGTGAAGCTGTGAGGGGCGCGCGTACATGAACCGCTTGAGCCTCTTCCTGCTGATGGCCCTGGTGCTGTGCGCCCTGGCACTGGTGAATGCCCAGCATGAGGCGCGCTCGCTGTTCGTCAAGCTCGAGCGCGCGCAGAATGAAGAGCGCCAGCTGAATATCGACTGGTCGCGCTTGCAGTACGAACAAAGCGCCTTCGGCAAGAGCGCCCGGATCGCTGAGGCGGCGCGCAGCCAACTGCGCATGCTGCCAATCGCGCCGGGCCGCACCCAGTACCTCACCGGGTTCGCGTTGCCGCCCGCCGCATCCGCGCCCGCAGCGGCGGAGGATGGCCAATGAGCATGGCCCGACCGAATGCAAATTCTGCCCGTCCGCGCAAGGGCCAGTTCTCTGCCAGCCCGGTGCTCGGGCTCCGGCTGCCGATGTGGCGCTCCAAGCTCGTCGTGTTCCTGATGTTCGCCGCATTCGCGACGCTGACGGCGCGCGCCTTCTGGATCCAGGGGCCCGGCAACCAGTTCTATGAAGCGCAAGGCAAGAAGCGTTTCCAGCGTACGCTCGAGATGCCGGCTACGCGCGGCAAGATCCTCGATCGCAATGGCCTGGTGCTGGCCACCAGCCTGCCAGTCAAGGCCATCTGGGCGGTGCCCGAGGATGTGCCGTCCAATGTGCCGGCCGCCAAGCTGCGGCAACTCGCCCAGCTGCTCGGCAGCAATGAAAAGGAAGTGCGCCGCAAGCTGTCCGAAGACAAGGGGTTTGTCTATCTGAAGCGCCAAGTGCTGCCGGACGTGGCCGAGAAGATCGCCGAACTCAAGATCGATGGTGTCTACCAGTCGCGCGAGTACAAGCGCTTCTATCCAGAAGGCGAAGCCATGGCGCATATCGTCGGCTTCACCAATGTCGAGGACAAGGGCCAGGAAGGCATGGAACTGGCGCGCGAGTCCGAGCTCGCCGGCCGTCCGGGCCAGCGGCAGGTGATCAAGGACCGCCTTGGCCGCATCGTCGAGGATATCGGGGTGCTGCAGGCCCCGCGCGAAGGCAAGGATCTGCAGCTGTCGATCGACAGCAAGATCCAGTATCTCGCCTTCAACGAACTGAAGGCCGCGGTCGAGAAGCACAAGGCCAAGGCCGGCGGCGCGGTGGTGCTCGACGCCAAGACCGGCGAAGTGCTGGCCCTCGCCAACTGGCCGACCTATAACCCGAACGATCGCAGCCGCCTGTCGGGCGAGCAGCTGCGCAACCGCGTGCTGACCGATACTTTCGAGCCCGGCTCGACGATGAAGCCGATCACCATTGCGCTGGCCCTCGAAAAGGGCAAGGTCCGCCCCGAGAGCGTCATCCAGACTGCGCCCGGGCGCCTGACGATGGGCTCGCACACCATCAACGACACACACGACTATGGCGCGCTGACGGTGGCGGGTGTCATCCAGAAATCGAGCAACGTCGGCACGACCAAGATCGCACTGAATCTCGAAGCCCGTGACATGTGGGAGATGTACCAGAGCATCGGTCTCGGCCAAGCGCCGAAGATCGGTTTCCCCGGTGCTGTGGCTGGTCGCGTGCGGCCCTACAAGAGCTGGAAGCCGATCGAGCAGGCCACCATGTCGTATGGCTATGGCCTGTCGGCCTCACTGTTCCAGATTGCCCGTGCGTACACCATCTTCGCCCGTGATGGCGAACTGATCCCCGTCTCCATGACCAAGGTCGAGGGTGAGGTGACTGGTACACAGGTGATCTCCCCCAGAACGGCCCGCGCCGTGCGCGGCATGCTCGAAATGGCGGCTGCGCCAGGCGGCACGGCGCCACAGGCACAGACTGTCGGCTACCGCGTGGGCGGCAAAACGGGTACGGCGCGCAAGCAGGAAGGCAAGGGCTATGCAGCGCGCAAGTATCGTGCGTTCTTTGCCGGCATGGCGCCGATGAGCAATCCGCGCGTCATTGTTGCGGTGATGCTCGACGAGCCGACGGTCGGTTCCTTCTACGGCGGTGTGGTCGCTGGTCCAGTGTTCTCGTCCATCATCGGCAACACGCTGCGTACACTCAATGTCCCGCCCGATTCTGCTGTGACGCAGCTTGTGGTCACGGATGCTGTCGAGGAGAGCATCGAATGACGCGCCTCCTGCCCGTGACCCATCTGCCCCTCGCCGAAGCCAATGCTGCTGGTATCGCGGTATGGCTACGCACGCATGTCGCCGAGACGGCCCAGCTTTCCAGCGATACCCGCACTGTGCAGGCTGGTGATATTTTTCTGGCCTACCGGGTCGGCAACAGCCATCATCATTCCGATGGCCGGCCGCATATTGCCGCAGCCGTGGCCGCAGGCGCGGCGGCTATCGTCGCCGAGGCCGATGCCTATGCCGGTCCGGCCGAGTGCGCCGTGCCGCTGCTGCTCGTGCCCGGACTTCACCGTCTGGCGGGCGAGTGTGCCGCGCTCTGGTACGGCAATCCCGGCCACGCCATGCATATCGTCGGCATCACCGGCACCAACGGCAAGACGTCCTGCAGCCACTGGCTCGCGCAGGCGCTTAGCCAGCCCGGCAAGCCGTGCGCCATGATCGGCACACTCGGCTCCGGCCTGCCTGGCACCGTGCAGGCGACCGGCTTCACCACGCCGGATGCCGTGCAATTGCAGCGCACGCTGGCGGCGTTTGCCCGGAAGGGTGCCAAGGCTGTCGCCATGGAGGTGTCCTCGCATGGTCTCGAGCAGCAGCGCGTCGCCGGTACGCCGTTCCATACTGCGGTGTTCACCAACCTGACGCAGGACCACCTCGATTACCACGGCACCATGGCCGCTTATGGCGAGGTCAAGCGTCAGCTGTTTACATGGCCTGGCCTTGCCTGCGCGGTGATCAATCGCGACGACCCTTTCGGACAGTCTCTGCTGGCTGGCTTGCCAGCCACCGTCACTGCCTGGGAATACGGTATCGGCGGCGAGGCCGCGCCGATGCATGGCGCGGCCCATTGGCTGAGTGCCACCGATGTGCGTGCGGGAGATACCGGCACCGAATGCCTGTTGCGCAGCGACATGGGTGAAAGCCGCGTGCAACTGCCGGTGATCGGGCAGTTCAACCTGAGCAATGCGCTGGCCGTGCTCGGCGCATTGCTGGCAGCCGGCATGAAGTGGTCGGGGGCCATCAACAAGTTGCGCGTACTGTCAGCTGTACCGGGCCGTATGGAGCAATTCGGCGGGCACGGTGCGCCGCTGGCAGTGGTCGACTATGCGCATACCCCGGATGCGCTCGACAAGGCGTTGCAGACCCTGCGTCCCCTGGCGGATGCTCGCCAGGGTCGGCTGTGGTGCGTGTTCGGCTGTGGCGGCGATCGCGACGCGGGCAAGCGTCCGCTGATGGGCCGGGTAGCGGCGGAGCGCGCGGACGAGATCGTACTGACCAGCGATAATCCGCGCTCCGAAGCGCCACAGGCGATTCTGGCGCAGATCGCGCAAGGCTTGCCAGCGGGCAGGACTGTACAGCGTATCGAAGACCGTGCCACGGCGATTCTGTATGCACTCAAGCACGCGGCCGATAGCGACGTCGTACTGGTCGCCGGCAAGGGGCATGAGGCCACGCAGGAAATCCAGGGCCGCAAGCTCGCCTTTTCCGATCAGGAACATGTGCGCCTCGCCCTGGCGACACGCGGAGGTGCACGATGATGGCCGGCATGATGACGCTCGCGCAGGCAGCGATTTGCCTCGATGGCGCAAGTGTGCATGGCCGTGGCGACGTGGCGTTCCAGCGTGTGGTCACGGATAGCCGCAAGGTGCAGCCTGGCGATCTGTTCGTTGCGCTGCGCGGCGAACGCTTTGACGCACATGCCTTCCTCGCCGATGTTGTTCGGGCAGGCGCCGCCGCCGTGCTGGTGTCCACCGCACCTGACAACCTTGGCGTCCCCGCGCTGGTCGTATCCGATACGCGCCTCGCGCTGGGTCAGCTGGCCGCCGGCTGGCGCAAGCGCTTCATGCTGCCCGTGGTGGCAGTGACGGGCAGTAACGGCAAGACCACGGTCAAGGAAATGATCGCCGCGATCTTCGCCGAAGCAGCAGGCGAGCCGGGGCGACTGGCGACGCAGGGCAATCTGAACAACGACATCGGCCTGCCGCTGACACTGTTCCGACTGCACGCCGGCCATCAGCTGGCCGTACTCGAACTCGGCATGAACCATCCGGGTGAAACGGCTTATCTCGCGCAGATCGCCCAGCCGACGATTGCATTGATCAACAACGCCCAGCGCGAACACCAGGAATTCATGGTCAGCGTCGAAGCCGTGGCGCGCGAGCACAGCGATGTGCTGCGCGCCCTGCCGGCCGACGGCGTGGCAGTGTTCCCGGCCGACCCCGAGGGTGGTGCGGCC
>DATLHT010000125.1:0-1619 GCA_035539795.1 Burkholderiaceae bacterium | reverse complement strand
ACTGAAAGGAGCCCCCGATGCAATCCTGGCGCCGCCGACACGGCCTCTACCTGCTTCTCCACAGCCTTCTTTTTTCCATTCCCTGCGCGTTGGCCGGCCTGTTGGGTTCGCTGCTGCTGCTGCTAGGGGTATGGGCGCAGGGCGGTGACAACAGCGCAGTTCTTGGATTGCTTGCGATGTGGGGTGTGCTGTCCGTGACGGCGATCCCACCTGTTTATCAGCTCGTAAACACGTGGCAGATGCGCGGACCGGATGGATTGAAGCCCGCCGCGCCAGTGCTGCGGACGCTGTTTCTAGTGTCAGCTGCTCAGGCTGTGTCCGCGTTGGTGATAACAGTTTCAAGTCTTGGAGTGCATCCGATACTGCTGATATTGGCAATCGGTTGGGGGGCTCCTTGGATCAGCCTCGCCTGCCACTTCCGATGGCTGTCGAAAGCCAGCGGGCGCGAGTGAAGAAAAACGGAGTTTGCTGCTTGGCCCCTTCTCAGGTACCGTTGCGACGCTGCCACGACCGTGGCAGCAGGTATTTCCCTGAGCCAGGCGTTCAATGCATTGCCCCTTCTGCCAGCATGCCGATACACGGGTCATCGACTCGCGCGTCTCCGAAGACGGCGCGACGATTCGCCGTCGGCGTGAGTGCGAGGCGTGCAACGAACGCTTCAGTACGCTGGAAACCGTTGAACTGAAGCTGCCGGCCATCGTCAAGAGCGATGGCACCCGTGAAGCCTTCGATGCCCGCAAGGTCCGCGCCGGCTTTGACCGCGCGCTGCAGAAGCGTGCGGTGCCGGAAGAGAAGATTGAAGCGGCGGTGCGCGCAGTGGTGCATCAGCTGCGCATCAGCGGCGAACGCGAAGTGCCGTCGATCAAAGTGGGCGAGTTCGTGATGAACGAACTGCGCAAGCTTGACCATGTCGGTTATGTGCGTTTCGCCTCGGTCTATCGCAGCTTTGAGGATGTCGCCGATTTCCGCGAGGAAATCGAGAAGCTCGAACGCGACCTGCCTTCCAGCACCGAGCAACTGCAACTGCTGGGCGATGTGATTGCCCTGACCAAGAAAAAGAAGGGCTGACGGCCTCTGCTTCGGTAGCCGCCAACCTTGGTTGGCGCCGTGTCGCCCATCCACGCATGGCGTGGATCTACTGGGCCTTGGCTGGCATCGTGCTGACGGCGGTACCATGGCGGCATGAGCCTATCGTTCACCGTCCTTGACCACCTGCACATGGCCGCCGCATTGCGGCTTGCCGAGCGCGGTGCCTATACCACCCGTCCCAATCCGATGGTCGGCTGTGTGATCGCCCATGGCGAGCGCGTGGTCGGGCAGGGCTGGCACCAGCGCGCTGGCGGCCCGCATGCCGAAGTATTCGCCTTGCGCGAGGCCGGCACCGAAGCGCGTGGTGCCACCGCCTACGTCACCCTGGAACCCTGCGCGCATTACGGCCGTACGCCGCCGTGCGCACTGGCGCTGATCGAAGCCGGCGTGTCGCGCGTGGTCGCGGCACGCCGGCTTCGATCAGCGCCAGTGCGCACGGCGGCGTACGGCCGTAATGCGCGCAGGGTTCCAGGGTGACGTAGGCGGTGGCACCACGCGCTACGGTGCCGGCCTCGCGCAAGGCGAATACT
>DATLHT010000124.1:0-2499 GCA_035539795.1 Burkholderiaceae bacterium | reverse complement strand
AGTGTCGCGCCCGGCAGCGGCGAAAGCCGCACCCGAAGCGCCTGCTGCCGAACGCAGCCGCGCGCCGGTCAAGCCCGGTAAGCGTCCGGTTGCGGCACTGCTAGGCGGCCTCGCCCGCAAGGCCTGATCGAACGGCTTGATCATCCTGTCGGCATTCGATAGCCACTATCAGCCCGGCAAGATATGGCGAGCGCGCCACGCGCGCACCGCCTGCTCCAGAAACGCCGCGCGCTCCTGCGCGGCGATTTCCAGACCCAGATGACGCGCTGCCTGCCGCAGCGCCAGCAGCGGCTCGCGATGATCGATGGCCGGGGCGCCCGTCTGCTTGCTCAGTTTGTCGCCGTGCGCGTCGAGAATCAGCGGTACATGCAGATAGCGCGGTTGCGGCAATCCAAGCAAATGCTGCAGGTGGATCTGGCGCGGCGTCGAGTCGAGCAGGTCCATGCCGCGCACGATATCGGTGATGCCCTGGTCGCCGTCATCCACCACCACTGCCAATTGATACGCCCATAAGCCATCTGCACGCTTCAGCACGAAGTCGCCGACGTCGTCCGCCAGCGGCTGGCAGAAACGGCCCTGCCAGCGGTCATCGAAGCAGATAGTGTCCTGTCCCGCGTCCGGCACGCGCACGCGCCAGGCGCGCACGGGTTTGCCGTGCAAGCCGTTGCGGCAGGTGCCGGGGTAGCCGAGGGTCTGGTGGCGCTGCCGCACATGCGTGAGTGCCTCGGTAATGTCCTTGCGGCTGCAGCCGCAGGGATACAGCATGCCCGTATTGCGCAACCGGTCGAGGGCTGCGTTGTAAAGCGCAGAACGCGTGCTTTGCCATACCGGTGGTTCATCGGGTAGCAGGCCGAAGCCGGCCAGTGTGGCGAGGATGTCCTCGGCCGCGCCCGGCATACAGCGCGGGTGATCGATGTCTTCGATGCGGACCAGCCACGCGCCGTCGTGGGCGCGCGCGTCAAGCCAGCTGGCGAGCGCCGCCACCAGCGAGCCGAGATGCAGCGGCCCCGTCGGCGAAGGGGCGAAGCGGCCCCGATAACCCATGTCCGCCATGTCACACCGGTGGCTGGACCAGCAGGGCCTCCGCGAGGCGCGTATCCTCGAGTTTCTTCACCCACCAGTGCAGCGCCTTGCCGCGGTTGGCGGTGCGCCAGGCGACCTGAAAGGTGCCTGGCGCGCGTACCTCCAGCGTTTCCTTGGGCACCAGCGCGCCGGACTCGATATACGGCTGGGCCAGGGGGGCGGGTAGCCAGCCGCAGCCGAGCCCGCGCACCTGCGCATCCACCTTGTCGCGCATGGTTGGCACGACGAGCACGTCCTGCCCGGCCATGATGCCGTGCGTCCGTGCCGGCAGGTTGCGCGACGTGTCACCCACTGCCACGCTGCGATGCTGCGCGATGGTCGGGCCCGACAACGGGCCGGGCACCGCGGCCAGCGGATGCTGCGCAGCCACTACGAATACGAATGGCAACTGGCCCAGCGGTCGCGTCTGGTACCCCTGGCTGCTGGGCATGTCGTAAGCTCCCCCGATCAGCAGGTCGGCACGGTTGGCAACGAGGGCGTCCCAGGTGCCGCCGAGCACTTCCTTGGCGAAACGCAGGCGCGTCGCCTGGTTGTCTGCATAGAAGTCCTGGATCACCGGCAGCAGTGCACGGAAATGGATGAGGTCGTCGATCACGATGGTCAGTGTCGATTCCCAGCCGGTCGCCAGCCGTTTCACACGACGCTCCAGTTCGTCGGCCGCGTGCAGCAGATGACGGCCTTCATCGAGCAGGGCACGGCCCGCAGGTGTCAGTTCGGCGCGGTGGCGGCGGCGGTCGAACAGCAGCACGTCGAGGTCTTCTTCGAGTTTGCGGACTACATAGGTAAGGGCGGACGGTACCTTGCCCATTTCGTGGGCCGCTGCGGCAAAACTGCCCTTGCGCTCGATGGCGTCCAGTACTTCCAGGGATTCGAGGGAGAGAGGCATATTCAGATTTACTGAAGAATTGCATCAAATGGCATGCGCTTCACTATAGCGCAGAGCCACTATCATGCAAAGCATGCGGTGCCGGATGCCGTGTTGTGTTGTTGGGATCGACAACAGGACAAGCCGGACAATCCATCAGGAGGATCATCAAAATGATTGAAATCAGAAAGAGTGCAGAACGCGGTTATGCCGATCATGGCTGGCTGCAGTCGTATCACAGCTTTTCCTTTGCCGATTACTATGATCCTGCCCACATGCAGTTCGGGCCGCTGCGCGTCATCAACGACGACCGCATCGCCGCGCACCAGGGGTTCGGCACGCATGGCCATCGCGACATGGAGATCATCACCTATGTGCTCGACGGCGAACTGGCACACAAGGACAGTATGGGCAACGGCAGTGTGATCCGTCCCGGCGACGTACAGCGCATGAGCGCGGGCACGGGCGTGCAGCACTCGGAATTCAACCATGCCGGTGGCACCACCCACCTGCTGCAGATCTGGATCATGCCGGATCGCCAGGGCGTGACG
>DATLHT010000123.1:0-2844 GCA_035539795.1 Burkholderiaceae bacterium | reverse complement strand
GCAGAACCAGAGCAGCGAACTCGATCTGGCGCGCGCCCAGTCGGAGCTGGCGGTGGCTGCCGCGCAACTGGCGGCGATTGCCCGCCTGCGCCGCAAGCGCTGAAGCGTCCTTCGCACTTGATGGGAATCGAAAGCAGCCTTCGGGCTGCTTTTTTCATCGTCTGGTGAGTGCACAGCCCATGCTGTGGCCGTCGTGCTCGTCAACAGACCCAACGCGCTTTATTCTAGAGTCCACCATGCCTCGCTTTGCCGCCAATCTCTCACTGATGTACACCGAAGCCCCCTTCCTCGAGCGCTTTGCGCTCGCGGCGGCCGATGGCTTTGAAGGCGTCGAGTATCTGTTCCCATACGAATACGATCCGGGCGTGCTGGCGCGTCACCTGGAAGAGCATGCGCTGGAACAGGTGTTGTTCAATGCACCGCCCGGTGACTGGGCGGCAGGTGAGCGCGGCCTCGCAGCCCTGCCGGGCCGTGCCGAGGAATTTCGCGCGGGCCTTCGCCTGGCGCTTGACTATGCCGCTGTCCTGCAGGCGCCACGAATCCACGTGATGGCTGGCATCCCGCAGGATAGCGATGATCTCGACGAGTGCCGCGACGTGTATCTCGATAATCTGGCCTGGGCTGCCAGCGAGGCAGCGCAGCAGGGCGTCGACATCATGATCGAACCGATCAACCAGCACGACATGCCAGGTTACTTCCTCAGTCTGCAGGACGAGGCGCTGTCGGTGTGCGAGGCGCTCAATCTACCGAACCTCAAGGTGCAGTTCGACGTTTATCATTGCCAGATGAGCGAGGGCAACGTCGCCACCCGTCTGCAGGCTGGTATGCCGCGCATCGGCCATATCCAGATCGCCGGCGTCCCCGGGCGCCATGAACCGGATATTGGCGAGCTGAATTATCCATTCCTGTTTGCGGCGATGGATGCACTGGGATATCTGGGCTGGGTTGGTTGCGAATACCGGCCACGGGCCGAGACCCGCGCTGGCCTCGGCTGGTTGCGCGCGGAAGAGGTACGCGCGAGCCGTCAGACCACGACCGGACGATAACGTCGCCAGGCAGTCGACCCAGCACACCACACAAAAAAAAGCGCGCGGGCCTGACGGCACCGCGCGGACGGGAATTCCCTTCGAGGGGTCAAGTTCGGAGGGAGGGGGTAAATCAGGAAGCGCGCACCGGATGCCGTTTTCCGACAAAGCCTGCACGATCGCTTGCATTGAAAGCATTGTGCGGGAAGAAAGCGGTGGATAAAGTAACAAAGTGTGACTTTATGCAAGTCTTTGCAAGGTGGGCAGCCTTGTGCACACGGGTTTCCGGATGGTCCTGTGGGAAGCCTCCCGCTGTGCGGTTCGCATTGCGCTGCATGCTCGGTAGAATAGGGGCATGCTTGCCAGGTCCGTTGCCCCTTCTCCGCGTCTTCCCCTGATTTTCTCAGCTTCGTTTCGCACCTTGCCGCAGCGTCTGTCCGTCGCCGCTTGGCTCGTCCCGTTCCTGCTGGTGGGCTGGATGGAAGCCGGGGCACAGCCGGCGGCCAGCAGTCCTGGCGCGACGCCGACCCGGTCCGGCGGCAGCCCACCGCAGTCGGTCGGTGCGCTATGGCAAGGCATGCTCGACGAAAAAACCAGCATTGCCTTGACCATCTTCCGGGAGCTTCCGGATAGCGTGTCCTTACCTGCGGACCCCCAAGGGGAACGCCCCAGCGAGCGTGTGAGCGGTACGGTTCGCTACGGGCCCGTGCCCGTCGCAGGCCGATTGCTGCTTGAAGGCGCGGCGCCGCAGCAGGGGCGCGTCGACTGGCGCATCTGGGAGGTCGGGCTCGACGAGCAGGGCCGCTCGTTCCGTCGTGAAGCCGGGCGCCTGGCCGGCCGGCTGGAGCGCGATGGCCGGTCTCTCGTGGGTGAATGGAGCGGGGCGGATGGTGCGCAGCCGGTGCCGGTGACCTTGCGTCAGGCAGCTCAGTATCGCGAACAGGTATTCCAGCGCGACAACGCCATCCTGACGGAGCGCTACCCGGTCACCGGCGATGTGGCGATCGACCGGCTGATTCAGACGATGCGCATGACCGCCTGCCGTACTGGCATGGTGGAGTGCCGCAATGGCATCGAGATCGCCTGGCTGGACCGTGAGCGCGTCAGTCTGCTACGTACATTCTGGTTCTTTAGTGGCGGGGCGCATGGCAATTCCACTTACGCCAGCGGCAACTGGCGCAAGACACCGCAAGGGTACGAGCCCGTGACCCTTGGCGACATTCTCGAGCCGACTCCGGCCTGTCGCGATACATTGAATCGCCGACTGGTCGATGTGCTGCGCCGGCAGGGCGCAACCCAGGCGCCGGCAGGCGCCCTCGACGACAAGGCCTGGCGCAATGCCAGCCTGCCGTTTGTCTGGTATGGCAAGGGAGTGGTGATGTATTACGCGCCGTATGCGGTCGGGCCGTACGTGCAGGGCAGTTTCCGCGCACCGGTCGGATTCGCACAGCTCGGCACATGCGTGCGGGGTGAGCCGGCACGCCAGGACCAGGAGAAAGGATGAACGAACGCTTGCATCTCGAACAACAGGCGGTGCGCACCATGCTGGGCTGGCGCACGGTAGCGGTGGTGGGGCTGTCGGCCAAGGCCGGGCGTCCCAGCCTGGACGTGGCTGCCTATCTGCAACGCCATGGCTACCGCATCGTGCCGGTCAATCCGGCTTTTGCCGGCCAGGCGATTCTCGGTGAACCTTGCCACGCCACCCTCGCGGATGCCGCGCAGGCTCTGGCGGCCACAGGCGGCACATCCTCGGCCTTGCGGAAGATATCCACCCAGTCGATCCGGCCGCCTGTGGTGGCCGAGGCGATCGCGATTGGCG